>SKIM01000257.1 GCA_007116445.1 Natronohydrobacter sp. | reverse complement strand
GGTCATCGGCGCTGTCGAAGCCTTCGGTCAGGGTGCTGATCCATTTGACAGGATCGACCGCAAAGGGGTTCTCCGAGCGCTTCCCGTCGCGATACGCCCAATGCGCCGCCACGCCGGCCTCGGCCACTTCATGCATCTCGCGCGTGCGGATCTGAATCTCGACCCGCTTGCCATCGCGCCCTGAAACTGTGGTATGCAATGACCGATAGCCGTTCGATTTGGGCTGGCTGATGTAATCCTTGAAACGCCCCGGCACCGCGCGCCAGCGTTGATGCACCACATAAAGGATGCGGTAGCATTCTTCGGTGCTGTCCGTAATGATCCGAAAGCCATAAATGTCGGACAAGCGCGAGAAGGCCAGATCCTTCTCCTGCATCTTGCGCCAGATCGAGTAGGGTTTCTTCGCGCGCCCATAGACATCGGCATCAATCGTGTTGCGGTCAAGTTCCGTGCGGATATCGGCGCTGATACGGTGCACCACATCGCCCGCCTCGCGCTGCAAGGTGATGAAGCGGCGCAGAATGGAATTGCGCGCCTCGGGGTTGAGCACGCGGAAGGAAAGATCCTCCAACTCCTCGCGCATCCATTGCATGCCCATACGCCCGGCCAGCGGTGCGTAGATATCCATCGTCTCGCGCGCCTTTTGCGCCTGTTTCTCGGCGCGCATCGAGCGAATTGTGCGCATATTGTGCAAACGGTCGGCGAGTTTCACCAGAATGACCCGCAAATCGCGCGACATGGCAATCAATAATTTGCGGATATTCTCGGCCTGCTTTGCCTCGGATGAGGTCAGTTGCAGATTGGTCAGCTTGGTGACGCCATCAACCAGTTCCGCAATCTCTGCACCGAAAATGCGGGCGACCTCGGAATAGGTCGATTTCGTATCTTCGATCGTGTCATGCAAAAGCGCCGTGATCAGCGTCGCGTCATCGAGCCGCATTTCAGTCAAGAGCGCCGCGACAGCTACGGGATGGGTGAAGTAAGGCTCGCCCGAATGTCGCACCTGCCCTTCGTGCATCCGCGCCCCATAATCCCAGGCTTCGCGGATCAGGGACTCATCGCAACGAGGATTGTAGTTGCGCACCAGCGCGATAAGATCATCCTGCGTGATCATGGCTGCGGTCCCCCATGACCCTCAGCCAAGCCGGGCCAGCCCGCTTCGGCGTCACCCCTAGCCCGCCTGCCCCTGAGCTTCCATCAACGCCCGCAACATCTGCGCCTCGTTCATGTCGTCCTGCTCGGGTGCGTCGTGCTCTGCCCCGCCCATCAGCAAGGCCATGTCATCATCTTCCGGCATATCGACTTCGATCTGCGTCTGCAGGCTTTCAATCATCCGTTCACGCAAACTGTCGGCGGATTGCGTCTCTTCGGCAATCTCGCGCAACGCCACCACCGGGTTCTTGTCATTGTCACGATCAACCGTCAGCGGCGCACCGGCCGCGATTTCGCGCGCACGATGCGAGGCAAGTGCAACCAGCTCGAAACGATTGGGAACCTTGTCTACGCAATCTTCAACGGTCACGCGGGCCATCTGCAAGCTCCAGTATCTCTGCAATTCGGATCAAGTCGTCTTCATATTGCGCTTCAAGCTCAGAGACAACCCGTAACACGCCTAAGATCGATGAATTTCCTGAGAGATCGGGACGATTTCCAAACGCTCGGAAATCGGAATACGCGCAACCATCTCTGCGACCGTCTGACCCAGCACTGGATGACGCCAGTCGGGCGCAACATCCATCAAAGGCACCAGCACGAATGCGCGATCCTGCAAGCGCGGATGTGGCAAGATCAATTCAGCCGGGCTTTGCGTCATCTGCGCGTCAAGCGGCAGGTCATGCCAGCTCCGAAACCCGTCAATATCAGGCAGCACCTTCGCCCCCATGGCGAGAAGATCGATGTCGAGCACGCGCGCGCTCCAGCGCTGTCTGCGCAAACGCCCCGCAGCGGCCTCGATATCATGCAGCAGCTCAAGCAGTGCCCCTGGCGACATCTCCGTGTCACATGCGAGCGCGGCATTCACAAAATCGGGACCGGACCCCGGTGGAAAAGCAGGTGTCCGATAGAATTGGCTCTGCCGTTTAAGCTCAATCCCTGATTGAACAATCCTGTCGATGGCAAAGTTCAGATATGCCACTGGGCTATCCATTTGCCCCCCGAGATTACCCCCAAGTGCAATCAAGACACGATTGCAATTCCTGATGTGATCACTAGGTTTGCGCATATGATCTGGCGTCCGGGCTGGGTGGCGCTGTTTTCTTGTTCAGTCAAGTCGTAGTGGGTGACCTGTCCGGCGCAGTTACTTCAAACATCAGGATTTGCAAGGTAAATCACATGTTCTACAAAGATGAGCGGCTGGCCCTATTTATCGATGGGGCCAATCTCTATGCCGCAGGGAAAGCGCTGGGTTTCGACATAGACTACAAACTTCTGCGTCAGGAATTCATGCGACGCGGCAAGTTGATGCGCGCGTTTTACTACACTGCCCTGTTGGAGAATGATGACTACTCCCCCATTCGACCCTTGGTGGATTGGCTACACTATAATGGTTACAATATGGTGACAAAAGCCGCCAAGGAATACACGGACTCGATGGGGCGGCGTAAGGTCAAGGGCAACATGGATATCGAGCTGGCCGTGAACGCGATGGAGCTTGCGCCACGCCTCGACCATGCTGTGTTGTTTTCGGGCGATGGGGATTTCAGACCCTTGGTTGAAAGCCTGCAACGGCAGGGCGTGCGCGTTTCCGTTGTTTCGACCATTCGCAGCCAGCCCCCCATGATCGCGGACGATTTGCGCAGACAAGCGGACAATTTCATTGAGCTTGATGAGCTGCGCGATGTTATCGGCCGCCCTCCGAGAGAGCCGCGCGCCGAACGTGACGTGGTCGAAGAAATGTCACAGGGTTGACATGGGCTGTTTGCCTGAGCGTGCCTGGGATGAGAAATGGCATTCCGGGCGCTCTCAGTTTCACCTCGTAACCCTGCGCGGGATTACTAAAAACGCGCCGCTCTTTCGTCTATCGAGATGGCGATTAGGCGCGTTTCGCCGTCCTGGAGCGAAGCCTTAACACCTGAGGCGAGCGAGCGCTGCAACATGACACGGTTCTTGGCTGTCACGACCCGGAAACAAAGCGACAATGACGTTCACATGAACCGCTCATGGTACAAACCGCCGTTCAAATCACAGGGCGCGCGGCCGCGAAAGGTCAGCCGAGTCCACGGGCGGATTGCAGAAGCATGAGCGCTGTAGAAGCGCCGCTCATCATGGTTTGCGTCTCACGCAGTTGGGACAAGACCAGAAAACGCTGAGTGATCTTTTCAAGGTTCTCAGGCTGCCCAAGCTCTGCAAGATCAGATGTCCCGAAGCGGCGCTGCGCGGCGGATTGCATGCGTGACACCTGACTGTCAATATCAAGCCTGCCAAATTCCGTCGGCAATCCAAGGCTGGTCTGCAAGACCTCGCGCAATGGGGGGTTACCCAAGACAGCAAACCAGCGCGAACGATCATTGCTGTACTGCTCACTCAACTGTGGCAGATCACGCTGCAGCGCCAGAGCGAGCCGCATTGAGTTGTCCTGCTCACCGACGGCGATCTCGAACTCGCGGCTTCGGAACTGGCCGATCAGGCGCTCGGTCAAACCATCAGGCGGAGCGGATGGGCCATCTTTCGAGAGAAATGAGAAAGCCTTGGCAAATTCCAGATAGCGCTTGTCTGACAAGCGATTGGCCAGAGCGCCGCGCTCGGTGGTTCCGTCTTCGACAATCTTGCGAATGAAGGCTCGGTTGTCGATATCATCTTGCAGACCAAAAGCGCCAAGGGCCACCTGCAAGACCCGCCTGTTTCCGACCAATTCTTCAGCCGTCTTGATCTTGGGCAACTCACGCGCAAACTCATCGACCTGCCGTGTCAACATCGGCGCCTTGTTGAAGACCGTCTCCTGACGCTCTTGTGTACGCTTCAGGAAGGCCCAGCCCGCAAGACCGGAGATAGGAACGATCGGCTGAAAACTCATGAGGGTTTCGCGGCGAAGAGACGCGCCTCCCGTGGCAAAAGCAACCGCAAGGCCTTGAGGGTCTGATAATGCTCACCATCAATCACGGCCTGCGACGCTGTATCGAGCACTCGGCGGCTGTCGAAATCCGTGAACACCTGACTGAGCTGTTCAATCGAACGCAGAAGGGGGGCCTTGACCTCATCAGGATGGGAATCGCCGGACAAGACAAGCTGAACCAGATAGCAGGTGCGCTTGACGGGTGTGTTGGCCTGTTCGGGGTGGATTGCGTCTTTCAGGCGCAGCACATTGGCGTTCGGCGTTCGGATCGACAGGCTGGTGCGCCGGTCGCCGTTTTCGATCACCGCGCCGTTGAGCAGCACGCGCTCATGCGGGGCGAGACGTATGACCAGACCTGTCATGAGACATCTGCCTTGCCCGCCAGACCGCGCATGACAGCCGTGTTGATGTCAATCAGCACCTCGGCACTTTCGCGACCTTCGAGAATGGCCGCCGTATGGTTGAGCGTGAAATTGGCGAGGCTGAGCAACTGGCCCTTGAGCGCCATGGGCAGCGGGTTTTCAGGGGCGGAGAGATCCACCGTAAATTCGATCCAGAGCCTGCGGTTTTCGGTCAGGGCTTCGGCGAGGGCCGGGAAAGACATCACGCCCCCGGCGTGCGCTTTGCGCAGGCGGGCGGTGATCCGGGCGATAACGTCGTATTCGGCGGAACGTGCTGTTTTCAGCGCAGTGTTGGGCGTGCCATAGGCGGCAGCGGCCATGGAATGGGCGTTCATTCTGAGTCCCTTTATGGAAGATGTGAAGCTGGAAATGGCCTGAGCCCTGTTTTACAGGGCTCAGGCCGTCAGCCTTAGCGGAAGAGCGCCAGAATGTTCTGCGGCGCCTGGTTGGCAATCGACAGCGACTGCGTGGCCAGCTGCTGCTGAACCTGCAGCGCCTGAAGACGGGCGGAAGCGGCTTCCATATCCGCATCTACCAGCGCGCCGATCCCGGTCGTCAGAGCATCAGACAGGTTTTTGACAAATTCCGATTGGATGTCGATGCGCTTCTCGGCCGTTCCAAAGGTCGCAGCCGCACCGATGGCATCTTGCAACTGATCTTCGAATTCGTCCAGCGCAGTGTTCGCACCCGCACTTGTCGAGACGTTCCAGGCAAGCGCATCGCCAAGATCACCAAGCAGATCAAGGTCAGCGAGCGCAATGTCGATTGTATCAGTTGTTACTACGCCTGCGTTATCACGATTCAAAGACGACAGGATGGAAAGGCCTGTGGTCTCTTCCCCATTCACCAGATTCAGACCGTTGAACTGAGCAGCCTCCAGAACTTGCCTGATTTGACCTTGAAGGCCTTCAAGATCGTCCTGAATCTTCTGACGGTCCACATTTTCTTCTTGGGCCGCGACAATCAGGCCTTGCATCTGCTTCATCAGGTCGACGGTTGTTTCCGCAGCCACACGTGCCACGCCAACGGTCGACTTGCCGAGCGCCAGCGAGT
>SKIM01000280.1 GCA_007116445.1 Natronohydrobacter sp. | reverse complement strand
GCTGTCACAGCTCGACGCAGAGGCGGGCTTCGACCTGCTGGTGATGGGCGCCTATGGCCATTCGCGCATCCGCAGCCTGATCATCGGCTCCACCACCACCGCCATGATCCAAGCCTGCAAAACCCCCCTCCTCCTGATCCGATAACCCCAAAACACCCAAACCTCACACCGCAGCAAGATAAAGCGCCAGAACCTCTTGCGGGGTGAGTTCCGCGATGCCGGCCATTTCCTGACGCTTGGTGCGGATCATGTTTTCGACCAGCATCGGCGGGAACAGGCGCGATATCAAAGGCTCTGATCCGAAGGCGTCCAGCGCCTCGGCCCATGTCGCGGGAATTTGTGGCAAGGCCTGCGCATAGCCATCCCCGGTGATCGGCGCAGGCGGCGCGATCTTGTCCGTCAGGCCTGCCAGCGCGGCCCCCAGAATGGCGGTCATCAGCAGATAGGGGTTCACATCACCGCCCGCGACCCGGTGCTCGAACCGGCGCGCTTTCGGTGGTCCGACCGGCACCCGGACCGAGGCCGTGCGGTTCTCATAGGCCCAGGCGACACCCGTGGGCGCATGGGCATTGGGCACCAGCCGGGCGTAACTGTTGGCATGGGGCGCGAAAATCAGCGTCGAGGCAGGCATGAGCTGCAACACACCACCGATGGCATGGCGCAGCGCCTCGCTGCCTTCCGGCCCGCCATTGTCGAAAATATTGCGGCCCTCGCGGTCGATCAGCGAGACATGCAGATGCAGCCCGTTGCCCGAGGCCCCCGGATAGGGCTTGGCCATGAAACTCGCGGCCATCCCATGCGCGCGCGCCAGCCTGCGCACGAGGATCTTGAACAGCCATGTATCATCGGCCATCCGCATGGGATCATCGCCGTGATTGAGATTGATCTCGAACTGGCCCGGCCCGGCCTCGGATGTGGCAGTGTCGGCGTCAATCCCCATCTGCGCGCAGCCGGCATAGAGCGCGTCGAAAAAGGCGTTGAACTCGTCGAGCATCCGCAGCGAGAGCGTCGCCGCCCCGGTCGCGCGCCGCCCCGAGATCGGGCTCAGAGGGGGCTGGAACATGCCGTCACTGTCGTCGATCAGGTAAAACTCCAGCTCCGTCGCAGTGACCGCGCGAAGCCCCAGCGCATCAAGCTGCGCGACAATGCCCGCAAGCGCATGTCGCGGATCGCCCGCAAAGGGCTGACCGTCAGCGTCATACATCCACATCGGCAACATTGCCGCCTCTGGCCCGATCCAGGGCATGGGCAGAAGTCCGCGCTCGGTCGGGCGCAGAAAACCGTCAGCATCACCCGTCTCGAAGACCAGCGGACTGCCGTCGATATCATTGCCCCAGATATCCAGATTGAGCGCCGACAGCGGCATCTTCGCCGATCCTGCCAAGAGCTTGTCATATTGCGCAGCTGGCATGCGTTTGGCCCGCGCCTGCCCGTTCAGATCCGCGATCGCAATGCGGATATTATTGAGAGAGGACAGCTCGAGGGTCATGATCAGCGCAGATATTGTGGCCGGAAACGATAGCGCGCGCGGCGCTCTTTCGGCAGATGACGGTTGAGAATGCGGTTCATGATGCCAAACAGGCCGATGATGATCAGCGTGAGCAGGATGAAATACCCCGCGACCAACGGATAGGCGACGAATGGGTTGAAGGTCTGATCAACGAAATAACGCGCGTAATAGAATGCCTCGCCCGACTGCTGCCGCGCGGGAAAGGCCGACAGGAACACCAGCGTCGTCGAATGGGTCAGGAAAATCGCTTCATTGGTGTAGCTTGGCCAGGCGAGCCGCAGCATCGACGGAAACACCACCCGGCGGAATTTGGTGAACCCCGCCAGCCCATAGGCATCAGCGGCTTCCAGATCGCCCTTGGGGATGGAACGCAGCGCACCATGGAACAGCTCGGCCGAATAGGCCGTGGTGTTGAGCACCAGCACGATCAGCCCCCCCACCTGCGCAGTCGTCAGCGCCGATGTATTCACGGTCAGCGTGATAAAACCCAGCGGAATGTCGATCCCCGACCGCGGCAAGAGCACGAAGGCGGAATAGAAAAAGAAGAACTGGATGAAGAGCGGCGAGCCGCGGAACACGAAGATGAAGGCGCTGGCCGGACGGCGGATCACAGCGCGTTCGCTGAACCGCGCCAAGGCGACCACGACAGCCAGCCAGAAACCGATCCCGATGGCGAGGGCTGCGAAATAGATGTTCCAGATCATCCCGCTGGCGATCAGGAATATCTTGTCACACAGCGTGATGTCCAGCCCGCGCGGCAACAGATTCGCGCCGAACTCACGGCCAAGCGCGCGCAGGATATACAGCTCGAAACTCTCCGCGCAACTTCTCATCGGATGCCGCCTTGCTGCAAAAGAGGGTGTCGGAAGCGCTGCCCCCCCGGCTGCGCCGCCCCCAGGCGTATTTCCGGCAGGAGAATGACAGCGGGGATCATGGCGCGGCGCCCTTTCGTATCCGCTCGCCCGCGGCCGTCGCCTGACCGCGCGACAGCCGGTCGCCGAGCCGCGCGAAGGCGCGTTCAGAAACCCAGGTGAGGAGCAGGTAGAAGACCAGAAGTCCCAGGAAATACCACATGCGCCAATCAGGATGCGGGAAGGTGAAAAGCGAGGTCTTCTCGCCGCCGAGAAAATTCGCCCAATAGACGATATCCTGTATCCCCAGCAGGAACAGAAGCGGCGTGGCCTTGATCAGGATTTGCCAGATATTCGACAGGCCTGGCAGCGCATAGACCCACATCTGCGGCAGGATGATGCGCCGGAAAGCCTGCGCGCGGGTCATGCCATAGGCTTCGGCCGTCTCGATCTGGGCCTTAGGCACGGCCTGCATGGCGCCATGCAGCGTATTGGCCGCAAAAGCGCCAAAGACCAGCGCGTAGGCCACCACGGCCATCGCGAATGCATAGGCGTCGCGCATCCAGACCGGGGAATTCGGCGGCGGGATGCGGGCTTCGCGACAGACGATGAAATCATTGCCCTGGCGGATCGGTTGGTCCCAGTCGGGGCATTGGATCTGATGCATCACCCATTCGATCCCCTGTCCCAAGGCAATGGGCACGAACAAGAAAAACACGATATCGGGCACACCGCGCACGATATTGACATAGCCCCTGCCCAGCCAGCTGACCGGCCAGATGCGCGAGCGCAGCGCGAGCGCCCCCATAAGCCCCATGCCCAGCGCCACCGGTGCCGTGATCGCCAGCAAAACCAGCACCACGCCGAAGGCGCGGTAGAATTGCAGATGGGTCGCATTGGTGAATAAACAGGCGAACCACTGCCAGTCTGGCAGGATCGAGGGGTCAGTGCAGAAGCTGAACATGGGGGCGGGCCGCGCGCGCTGGACCGGCCGGCTGCGTCACCTCAGGACGCAGCCGGCCGGCAGGGGGTCAGAATTGCGGATGATCTTCGCCGAACCAGCGCGCGATCATCTCGTTAAGCGAGCCATCGTCCTTCATTTCGGCAATGGCGGCGTTGAACGTGTCGCGCAGATCCGTGTCGGATTGGCGCAGCCCGATCCCGATACCGCCCCCGATCAGCACATCCTCCCCCAGAAAAACCAGAGCGCCGCCCGAATCCGCGACGAAGGGCGCAAGGAAGGCCTTGTCGGCAAGCAGCGCATCAACCTCGCCGTTGCGCACCGCCGAGATACCCTCGTTCGGCGTGGAGAATTCCAGCAGATCGGCACTCCCATCGGCGATGTGGCTGGCCTGAATGGTGTTGGACTGCGCGGCCAGAACGCCGCTCTCAAGGACCGAAACATCGGTTTCCGGCAGGGCCACGAAGGCCGAGGGTTCGGGCAGCAGGTAATTGTCGGAGAAGGTGATCACCTCCATCCGCGCCTCGGTGATGCTCATGCCCGCCATGATCGTGTCGAAATTGCCCGCGACCAGATTGGGGATGATCGTGTCCCAGTCATTGATCACCCATTCGCAGGTCAGACCGGCGCGCAGGCACAGTTCGTCGCCCAGTTCGCGCTCGAAACCGTCCAGCTCACCCGTCGCGTCACTGATGAAGTTATACGGAGGGTAAGCGCCCTCGGACCCCATCCGCACCACATCCTGCGCCAATGCGCCCGATGCTCCGAACAGAACGGCCAGCGCCGCGAGTGTTGTCTTTTTCATGTCTGTCTCCCGTTGTTGGATTATTGTCGTCTCAGTCCACCATGGAATGGCTGAGAAATTGCCTGAGCCGCGCCGATTGCGGCGTCTTGAACAGCGATGCGGGCGGGCCCTGCTCCTCGATCCGTCCGTCATGCAGGAAAATCACATGATTGGACACATCCGCTGCCAGCCGCATGTCATGGGTCACGATCAGCATCGTGCGCCCCTCGGCGGCCAGCGCCTTGATCACGCGGATCACCTCCTGCTCCAGCTCGGGATCAAGCGCCGAGGTCGGCTCATCAAACAACAGCGCTTCGGGCTCCATGCAGAGCGCCCGCGCTATCGCCGCGCGTTGCTGCTGGCCGCCCGACATCTGCGCCGGATAGACATCAGCCTTGTCGCCAATCCCGACCTTGGCCAGCAAGGCCCGCGCGCGCGCCTCGACCCCGGCGCGGTCCTGACGAAGCACGGAGATCGGCGCCTCCATGACATTTTGCAGCACCGTCATATGCGACCAAAGATTGAAGCTCTGAAACACCATCGACAAATTTGTGCGGATCCGCGTCACCTGCGCACGATCGGCAGGCTGGCGCGCGCCCCCCTGCCCCTTCCAGCGCACGGCCTCGCCATTGAACAGGATGGCGCCCTGCTGGCTGTCCTCCAGCAGATTACAGCACCGCAACAACGTCGACTTTCCCGAGCCCGAAGAGCCGATCAGCGACACCACATCGCCCTTCTGCGCGTTCAGGCTGACCCCCTTGAGCACCTGCAATGCGCCATAGGCCTTGTGAAGATCGCGGATCTCGATGACGGGTGTGCTTGGCATGGAACTCGTAAACTTGCGCGGCTTGCGCCCATTAGCACGAAACCTGCGCGGATTTGCAAGCACCACAATGCGCGGCGCCGCCAGAAATCGCACCACCGCTCAAGCCTTGCGCGCCCGCATGTGGCCTAGTAGGTGTGGGCCAAACCCCATTCACACGCGGAGCGCAACATGGCGACCAATCAGTTTGTCTATTTCATGGATGGTGTCTCCAAGACCTATCCCGGCGGCAAGAAATGCTTTGAAAACATCCGCCTGAACTTCCTGCCCGGTGTCAAGATCGGTGTCGTGGGCGTCAATGGCGCGGGCAAATCCACGCTCCTGCGCATCATGGCAGGCCAAGACAAGGACTTCACCGGCGAGGCCTGGGCCGCCAAGGGCGCGCGCGTGGGCTACCTGCCGCAGGAGCCGCAACTCGACGAGTCCCTCGATGTGCGCGGCAATGTCATGCTGGGCGTGGCCGAGAAACAGGGCAAGCTCGACCGCTACAATGAACTCGCCATGAACTACTCCGATGAGACCGCAGACGAAATGGCCGCCCTGCAAGACCAGATCGACGCCGAAAACCTCTGGGATCT
>SKIM01000125.1 GCA_007116445.1 Natronohydrobacter sp. | reverse complement strand
GGGGATCAGGCCGCGGCACTGCATAACGCAGATGACGTGCTTCACGCCCGTTGCGACCGGGGTATAGTCAGGCTTGTGCAGACTGGCGCGCAATGATCTGGCTTCAGGTATGACAGAGCAGAGCCGTCGCGCATCAACGCCATCATGCGACATCGCCTGTAGGCGCGCGCGCGGCTTGCGCGGCGGAACCGTGCTGACCGAGTGCTTTACAGACCAATCATGTCCCTCCGAAGCCCTCATGGAGTTCCCGAACAGGTCAGGGCCACTGCTTGAGGCAGCGGTCCTGACCGTTTTGTCCAGCGCCCGCGCAAGAATAATGCTCTGGTCCGGCCCGTTTTGGTCTTGCGCGACGTATCAAATGTGAAACCCACCTCGCCCTCTGCCCGCATCCGCGTCGCGAACACGGACAGGCGACAGTTCAACGCCGTCTTTGCGTTCGAAATGTCATCTTGTCGCTTTTCATGACAAGACAGGCATTGCCCCCGCTGCAAAACTTGTCTTAACGTTTCGTTAACGTCAGATTTTTTTTCACATTTTAAGGTCAGTTTTCAGGAGGCGCATATGCAGGACAAACGGGACGATTCTGAACTTCTCGTCAGAATTGCCGAATTGTCGCGGGTGGTCGTCCTCAGAATGGACCCCGATCGCGACACCTGGTGCAGCGAAACTGCGCTCGCCATCCTGAATCATCCCGCAAACCGCGTCGCGCAGAGTTTCTCAGGCACATATGACCTCGTTCATCCAGAGGATCGCGCGCGGCTGAACCATGCGATTGCGCAGGTCAGCGCCAAGCCGCAAGAGTTGGAAATCCGCATGCATAAGGGCTGCGGCAAGCTGGCCACCCTGAAGGCCACTATTGCGCTGGCCGAACACGCTGAAGCCGGACGCGTTCTGATACTGCTGCACGACATAACGGAGCAAGCGCGCGACCGACGTAGTCAGGGCATCCACAACCTGCTGAGTGACGAGGCCCATTTTCGCCATTGCGTCGCGACCAAAACGACCCGCTTCGACGCGGGTCTGAAGCGGGTTTTCGGGATCGATCTGGAGGGGACACACAGTTATCCACACAGTTTCATCGACCACATCCATCCCGACGACAGGGACAAGGCGCTACGGCATTTTTTGTCCATGCTCGACTCCGGCGAGGACTTGGGCGAATTGCAATACCGGCTGCGTCGCGGAGATGGACGTTATGCCATGGTTCGCGAGCGTATTCATGTTGAACGGGCCGCAAACGGGCTTGCGGAAACAGTGTATTCTTCGGTGACCGATATCACGAAATGGTATGAAGAACGCAAAAGGCGCGAATTGCTGGGGCGCGTTTCAGGGCGTGTCGTGATCGACTACGACCCGCAGACCGACGAGCTTGCCATCAGCGGTGCGTTCGAGGAACGGCTTGGACACCTGCCCGAGGATCTGCCGAACTGCATCGATGGCTACCTCGACTTGCTGCACCCCGAAGATCGCCCGATGCTTCAAGCTGCGCTGCAGGATCTGCGCGCGGGGGAAGTCTGGACGACACCGCGCGAATTGAATTATCGTCTGCGGCGCGCGGATGGCAGCTACGGACATTTCCTTGATCGTTCGCTGACCATCATGGATGAATTGGGGCAAGCCCGCGGGGTTCTCGTCTCACTGACGGATGTCAGCAACTTGCTGCAAGCGCAAGAAGAGCTACGCTACAGCCACTCCCGCCTGAAGGCTCTTGCCGAGATTTCCGGCCAGGCCATCGCCGAGTTGAAGTTTTCCGAGAATACCGTCATCTGGAGCGGTGCGATCGAGGAACATTTCGGCTATAAACCTGACGAGTTGCCCACCGACCCGCTCGGTGCCTTCGATCTGCTGCATCCTGATGACCGTGCGCAACATCTGCATCTGCTGGCCAAACTGACGCGCGGTGAATTCTGGACCACGCCGCTCGAAGTGCTCTGCCGCGCACGGCACAAGGACGGGCGCATGCAACGTATTCTGCATCGATCAGTCTGCACGATTGATAACAAGGGCGCACTCAACAGCGTTCTGGTTTTCCTGACCAATGTCACGGCCTTGACCCTGAAGCAGGACCAATTGCAGGCCATGTCCGAAATCGCGTCCGATGCGAGCTATGAATATCGGCATGACGAAGGCCGCGTGATCTTCAATCAGGGTTTCAAGACATGTTTTGGGCTCGACATCGTGGGAGAGCACACGCTGCCCTTCCCTTGGAACGATTTTGTGCATCCTGATGATGCGGTACGTTTGGGGAACACCTTCGCCGAGTTCATTTTCAGCGACCAGCAGCGGTTCACATGCGAATATCGGCTGCGGCGCGGGGATGGCACATGGGCTGTGGTCACGCAGAAATCGGCGGCCTTGCGTGACGAGGACGGTCAGGCAACGCTGATCATCGGTGCCGTGGATGATATCACCAGCCAACGCCGCACTGAGGCCCGGCTTCGCGATGCCATCGAGGCGCTCGATAGCGGCTTCGCGCTTTATGATGAAAACCAGCAATTGGTGATGCACAATCGGCAATTCGTCGCGCTCAACACTGCCATCGAAGACGTGATCAAGCCCGGCATCAAGCGCGATGCGCTGCTCAAGGCCAAAGCCGAGCGCAATCTTCTCCTGGTCCCCGACAAGGCCCCTTATTCCGAGCAAGGCGACGAAACACGCGCCATAAACACCATCATCACCCACACGGATGGACGGCTGCAGGATGTCCGGCTGAACCCGACCGAGGGCGGGGACTGGGTGTCGCTTGTGACCGATGTCACGAATGTGATTCAGTATCAGAAGAAGCTGCGCGCCATGTTCGATGTCTCGACTGACGCAATGTTCGAATATGATGTGGTCAGAAACACGATCACCTTTGACCGGGGCTTTTCAACGCAATTCGGCTATGATTGGCCAGAGACCTACACGCTGCCCTCCCCCTGGGAGGCGACTGTTCACCCAGAGGACTACCAACGCGTCTTCACCTCACGCAACGAATTCATAGCCAGTCGCCGCGCGCGCTCTGATGTGGAATTCCGCATGCAGCGCGCTGATGGCAGCTGGGCGTATGTTGCCGAACGCGCCGTCGCATTGCGCGATGATCAGGGCGGGCCAGTTTTGATCATCGGTGCAGTTGCGGACCTGACCGAACAGCGGCTGATGGAAGACAAGCTGCACGCAGCGCAGAAAATGGAAACGATAGGCCGTATTGCCGGTGGGATTGCGCATGATTTCAACAATCTTCTGGCTGTGATCATGGGCAATGCCGAATTGCTTGCCATGCTGGCCGAAGCCCCGGGTCAGAAGGAATCAGTGGAAGAAATCGTCGATGCTGCGCGTCGGGGCGCAGAGCTGACCCGACGCTTGCTGAGTTTCGCGCGCCGCTCGCGATTGACCCCGGAACTGGTCAACCCCAACGAGCTTGTCAGTGGCATGGGACAGCTGATCGCGCGGGTCATGCCCGCAACGATTCGCGTCGAAACCAGCCTTCAGGCCGGTTTGTGGGCCACGCGCGTGGACCCGGCCTTTCTGGAAAGTGCGCTGCTCAATCTGGTGATCAATGCGCGCGACGCGATGCCCAAAGGGGGCAGCTTGACGATCGAGACGGCAAACCGGCGCGTCACCGAAGACTACGCGATCGAGCGCAACGAAGTCATCACGCCGGGTCGTTATGTGATGCTGGCCGTGACGGATACCGGCAGTGGCATTCCCCGTGATTTGCTGGAGCGCGTCGTCGAGCCGTTTTTCACCACGAAAGGGCCTAATCTTGGCTCAGGTCTCGGCTTGTCCATGGTAGATGGTTTCGTGCGCCAGTCAGGCGGCTTGCTGCGGATCTACAGTGAACCCGATGTCGGCACCACGATCACACTCTTTCTGCCTGCCGCGCCTGATGACATCACCAAGCGACCTGTCGCCACAACGCGCAGCAAAACAGCCTTGCCGGCGAGCGGCTTGCGGGTTTTGCTGGTCGAGGATGAGATGCGCGTTCGCAAGATCATCGGACGGGTCTTGCAGGATCACGGTCTGGACGTCATCGAGGCCGCGAGCGGCGATGCAGCCATGCAGGCCTTTCCGCGCCTGGCACCAAAGCCCGATGTTCTGCTGACCGATGTGGTCATGCCAGGCAAGATTCAGGGGCCAGAGCTTGCCCGGCGCCTGAAAGAACAGGAGCCAGATCTGGCCATTATCTTCATGTCTGGCTACGCGAATGAAGCCGCGATCAATGGCAACGGGCTGCGCCCGGACGACGTTTTCCTGATGAAGCCGATCCAGCGCCAGACCCTGATCGACGCGATTGCCCGGATCAGCGGTCAGGCAAAGGATAAGTGAGCCGGTCACACGCACCGGCTGCAAGCAAAAGGATCAGCGTGCCGCGCGCTGAACAGCGCGTTCCAGAGCGTTCAGGAACCGGGAACGATCCGCCTTCTGAAACGGTTTGCCAGAGCCTTGACGGAACGGATCGCTGGCACGCAGATCGGCCATCAGATCGCGCGTGGCGAGAATGGTGCCGATATTGGCGGGTGTCAGTTCCTCGCCGTTATGCTTGATCACCTGCGCGCCGGCTTCGATACAGCGTGCGGCCAGTGGAATGTCGCCAGTGATGACGCAATCCCCTGGCCCGGCGCGCTCGGCGATCCATTTGTCAGCCTCGTCGGGCCCGGCCGAGACGATCACCGTCTCGATCAGCGGGTTCTGCGAAGGCCGCAGCCCCCCATTCGAGACGACGTGAACCCGCAACCCGTGCCGCGTTGCGACGCGTTCCACCTCGGCCTTGACCGGGCAGGCATCGGCATCGACATAAATCTGCATCGCCACCCCCTCTGGCCTGACAGGGCGCTTATGCCAGCCGAAGCGCGCGCTGTCAGCCGTAAAGTCCCGCCGTGCGCGCGCGCAACCGGATCAGCGCCAGCACCGTGTCAATGGTCGGCGTCGGCGTTTCGGTCAGCTGGCCGAGTTCCTGCACCGCACTCACCAGCGCGTCGATCTCCATCGGGCGCCCGGCTTCCAGGTCTTGCAGCATCGAGGTGCGATGCGCCCCCACGGCCGCGCCCCCTTCGATCCGGCGATCCACGTCGATGGGGAATTTCACACCCAGTTTTTCGGCGACGGTCTGTGCCTCGATCATCATCGCGCGGGCGACGACGCGCGTGCCGGGATCAGTGCAGAGCACATCGAGCGTGGCATGGGTCAGCGCGGAAATCGGGTTGAAAGACAGGTTTCCCCAGAGCTTCACCCAGATTTCATCGCGGATCTTGGGACGCACCGGCGCACGCAGCCCTACCTCTTGCAGCGCAGCAGACAGGCGTTGCGCGCGCTCGGATTTCTCGCCTGATGGCTCGCCCAGCGAGAAGCGATTGCCCTCGATATGCTTGATCGTGCCCGGCTCCGAGACTTCCGCCGCCGGATAGACCACGCAACCCAGCACACGCTCGGGGCCGAAACCCTGCCATTGCGCGCCACCGGGATCGACGCTTTCGAGTTGCTTGCCTTCCAGCGCACCGCCAAGCCCGTGGAAATACCACCACGGCACGCCATTGACCCCGGAAACGATCGTCGTCCCCTCGC
>SKIM01000231.1 GCA_007116445.1 Natronohydrobacter sp. | reverse complement strand
GCACGAATAGGCTGATCAGAAACAGATAGAACGGAAAGGCCCAGCTTGCCGTGGCCAGGTGCTGGTCATTGGTGTTTTCAACGACCAGCACCTGAAACATGCGCGGCAGGCAGATGATCGCGATGGCCGAGAGCAGGATCAGGCCGGTCCAGCGTCCGGGCTGGATCTGCCATTCCGGCAGGGCCTGCGCATCGATCCGTGTCAGGATATCACCCGGCCCTGCAGCCACGATCCAGACCGCGAAAATCCCCACGGCGATGAGCGCCAGCAACTTGACTACGGCCTCGACAGCGATCGCGATGACAACACCGGGATGCTGTTCATTGGCGTCCAGATTGCGCGTGCCGAAGGCGATGGTGAAAAGCGCCAGACCCGCCGCGACCCAGAAAGCGATCAGATTGCGATCCGTCGCCAGCTCGACACCGGTTGGATCGGTTGCAAAGACTGCGAAGGATTGCGCGATGGATTGCAGTTGCAGCGCGATATAAGGGGTGCCTGCCGCCACACAGAGCAGTGTGACGATCGCGCCCAGCAGGTTCGACTTGCCATAGCGCGCTGAAATCATGTCCGCGATTGAGGTCACGCGATTCTCACGCCCGATCCGCACCAGCTTGCGCAGGATGACCCACCAGCCAACGAAAACCAGCGTCGGGCCGAGATAGATGGTCATGAATTCCAGCCCCGAGCGCGCCGCGTAGCCCACAGCCCCATAAAAGGTCCAGGCTGTGCAATAGACCGACAGCGACAGCGTGTAGACCAGCGGCGAGCGCAACCATCCGGCCCGACCAACGGCCGCGCTGCGTTCCGCAGCCGCCGCCACGACGAACAACAGCACGACATAGGCCAGACAGGTCAGAACCAGATAGTTGAAGGACATCCGGTTACTCCTCGGCGGCAGGCTCGTCCGGCTCGTCGCGGCGCGCGGGCAGGTCCAGCGCATGACGCAGCCCCAGCGACATCAGCAGCGCGGCCAACACCAAGCCCCCCCAGACCAGAAACAGAAACACCGCTTCCTGTGCCGTGGCGGGTGTGGCGACCGCGTCAGGCGTGTCAGACCCGCGCAGGAGCGGCAGCAGGAACAGCACCAGCCCCAGCACCGGCAACAGCCGCGCCGCATCCATCAGACGCCGCAGACGGTAACTGTCGCGCGCCAGAAATTGCGAAGGGCGCGGCGGGGTCATGATTGCGTCATCTCGCGCACTGCAGCAATGACTTCGGCATTGGCGAAGGGTTTGGTCATGAAGCGCGTCACACCCAGCCGCTCGGCCTCAACCCGGTCAGCAGCATGACCCTTGGCCGTCAGCATCAGCACAGGCAGTTCGCGCGTCTGCGCCGCATCCCGCAGCGTGCGTAACACTTCGAAACCGCTCAAACCCGGCAACATCAGATCGAGGATCAGCAAATCCGGCGGGTCGCGATGCAGCGCGCCCATGGCATCCGTGCCGTCTGCCGACACATCGACATGCCACCCATCCCGCCGCAGGATGAAGCGCAACGCTTCCGAGATATTGGGCTCATCCTCAATGACCAAGACACGTTTCCCCAATGCAGGCCCTCCCCCCTTCGTTGGGACCAGCGCGCTGGCCCGGATGCAGGGCATGGCCCCGCCACCGCGCAGCGCGGCTTGACCGTCTCGCAGCGCGCTCTGGCTCCTCCCAAGGCGCTGCGGGTGCGATTATGCATCATGTAGACAGCATGTCAAAGCGCCTTTCACGCCACGCTCATCAGGATCGACGGCTCGCGCCGCGCCGCGCAGTCGGGACGCGCGCAGGTGCGGCAACTCGCCCCGACCATCAGCGGCGGCCCCAGCTCTGCCGGGGGGTGAGGCTCGGGAAGGATCAGCATCGTCGATTGCAGCGTGACCGGCGCCTCGAAGGTGACCGGGCCTGTTGGCGCTGCATAGGCATAGGTCAAGAAGCGCCGCCCCAGCCGACCGGCGGTGACCAGCGGCGTGCGCAATGGCGTCGCCGGGCGCAGCATCGCCTGATAAAGCGGCCAGAGCGGACAGGCCCCACCGAAGCGTGGCAGAGCAAAGCCGTCAATGGCGCGGCGGAACATCAGCGTGCCGGAACTGTCGCAGATCACCAGCCCTGGCAGGTCCAGCGACAATTTCTCCATCATATCAGCGGGCAAAAGCGCGATCCGTCGCAGCAGCTGATCAAATGGCACACCAAAGTCCAGTGCAAGCTGGTCAGGCGCGAAACCGCGCTCCTTCATCGCCTGCGCCAAGCCATCGAGCGGCAAGGCCAGACTGTCGCGCCGAAACCGATGCAGCCACTGGATCGCAAGCTGCCGCGAGGCTTGCGACGACAATTCGACCTGCCGCGCGACCAGCATCTCGGGCGAGATCGCGCCACTTTCCAGCTCTGGCAAGTGGAATCCGCGCGCAGCGAGCCAGGCCTCGACCTCTTCCTGCGGGGCCGCCAGACCGGCCTCGTCGGTCTTGCCGGCATCAAGATAATTGACCAGCGCCACGGCTCCTTCGGCCAAACGCGCGCTGTCTTGCAGGATATTGTGGTGAAACCGCGCCTGCCAGTCAGGCTCGATCTCGCGCGCGTCATTGAGGATTGTGGCCGTGGACTGCACCGAGGTCACCGCGGAAATGATCTCGTGCAACGCCTCGCCCATGTAAGGGTCATGGGTCATGCGATCATTGAGCTGATCGACGATCCGCTCCAGCCGCTCGACCCGGCCCTGCGTATCCGCGAGCACCTTGGCCCAGCCGGGATAGCGGCCAGTGAATTCGTCGATCCGCTCAAGCTCGGACAGATCCGCGCCCGAGCGCAGGGCGGCCGCACGCGCAGCCTCGATCAGGCGGCCATCATCATCCTCGCTGAGCGCATCGGTGGAAATACCCAGCGCTTGCGCCAGCGCGGCCAGCAGCTCTGGCCCGACCTTGCGCCGATTATGTTCGATCAGGTTCAGATAAGAGGCCGAAACCCCGACTTCGCGCGCCAGTTCGGCCTGCCTGAGCCCGCGCAGATTGCGCCGGGCGCGGATACGGGTTCCTGTCAAGGCAGAGCGTGGCATGATGTCAATCCTTTGCATTTGATCTTTACAGAAATTGACAGATCAGGGAACACGCGTTTCACGACCGCAAACGACAACGTGCGAGGTTAAAATCGCGGGTTCACACGCGCGCAGTCGTCCAGTATAAGGCACCGCTAACAAGCTGGTGAAATCAGCCCAGCCCAGACCTGCTCCGAATATTCGAGGAACGAGATGACGCAAAGCCGCAATGATGCCGATGTCGCCTTCATCAAGGCGCTCGCTGAACTTCTCAATGCGAATGACCTGTCCGAGCTGAGCGTCAAGCGGGATTACGGCGAGAATGACAGCCTCAATGTGAAGGTTTCGAAGCTGACTGCGCAGCCGGTCTTTCAGCAAGTTGCCGCTGCACCTGCGCCGCAAGCGCCGGCCAGCACGCCAGACGAGAGCAGTGCCGCCGCGCCATCTCTGCCCGTCGATCCTGCCCAGCATCCGGGCGCAGTGACCTCGCCCATGGTTGGCACAGCCTATCTGGCCGCCGAACCGGGCGCTGCGAACTTCGTCAGTGTCGGCGCACAAGTGGCGGAAGGCGACACGCTGATGATCATCGAGGCGATGAAGACCATGAACCACATCCCCGCCCCCCGCGCAGGCATCGTGAAACGCATTCTGGTCTCCGATGGCAGCCCCGTCGAATATGGCGCGCCGCTGATGATCATCGAATAAGGCGCAGGGCATGTTCAAGAAAATCCTGATAGCCAATCGCGGGGAAATCGCGCTGCGCGTCATCCGCGCTTGCCGCGAGATGGGCATCGGTTCCGTCGCCGTGCACTCGACCGCGGATTCAGACGCCATGCATGTGCGCATGGCCGATGAAGCGATCTGCATCGGCCCGCCATCATCAGGCCAGAGCTATCTTCATGTCCCGTCAATCATTTCCGCCTGCGAGATTTCGGGCGCGGATGCGATCCATCCGGGCTATGGGTTCCTGTCCGAAAACGCGGCTTTCGTGCAGGTGGTCGAAGATCACGGCATCACCTTTATCGGCCCATCTGCCGAGCATATCCGCCTGATGGGCGACAAGATCACCGCCAAGGACACCATGAAGGCGCTCGGTGTGCCCTGCGTGCCAGGCTCTGACGGGGGCGTTCCGGATTACGCGACGGCCCAGCGCGTGGCCGAGGATATCGGCTTTCCCGTGATCATCAAGGCCACTGCGGGCGGTGGCGGGCGCGGCATGAAACTCGCGCGCAGCGCCGAAGACCTGGAAACCGCCTTTCGCACGGCGCGGGCCGAGGGCAAAGCCGCTTTCGGCAATGATGAGGTCTATATCGAGAAATATCTCGGCCAGCCGCGTCATATCGAAATTCAGGTCTTCGGAGATGGCAAAGGCGGCGCCGTGCATCTGGGCGAGCGCGATTGTTCGCTGCAACGCCGCCACCAGAAGGTGCTTGAGGAAGCCCCCGGCCCTGCCATCGACGCGGCCACCCGCGCCCGGATCGGCCAGACCTGCGCCGAAGCCGTCGCGCGCATCGGCTATCGCGGCGCGGGCACGATCGAATTTCTCTACGAGAATGGCGAGTTCTATTTCATTGAGATGAACACCCGCCTACAAGTCGAGCATCCGGTCACTGAGGCGATTTTCGGCGTCGATCTGGTGCGCGAGCAGATCCGCGTGGCCGCCGGGCTGCCGCTCTCCTTCAGACAGGACGATCTGCACCTGAACGGCCATGCCATCGAAGTGCGCATCAATGCCGAGCGCCTGCCGAATTTCACGCCCTGCCCCGGGACAGTCGCGACCTATCACGCGCCGGGCGGCCTCGGGGTGAGGATGGATAGCGCGCTTTATTCCGGCTACACGATCCCGCCCTATTACGACAGCCTGATCGCAAAACTCATCGTGCATGGCCGCGACCGCCATGAGGCGCTGGCCCGTCTGCACCGCGCTCTGGGCGAGTTGATCATCGACGGGGTGGACAGTTCCGTGCCGCTCTTCCGCGCGCTCCTCAATGAGCCCGATGTGCTGACCGGGGATTACGACATCCACTGGCTGGAAAAGTTCCTAGCGCAAGAATTGGCAGACTGAGCCAGAGGCCATGACGTCGCATACACGCTTCTCAATCGGTTTCATTCTGGCGGGACTGTTTCTGACCTTCGCCTATCTGGGCCTGATTATCGGAGACCGGGCCTGGGGCACGGGCACAGTTTCGTTCTGGGGCTTGCTTCCTTGTGTGTTTCCCGGTGCATATGGCGCTGTGCTGCTGATGAACAGCCAAGACGAGCGGGACTGAGAAAGCCCGCTGCTATTCCGCAGCGACCCGGCGCGGCTTCAGAAGCGGCGCCAGATAGCGCCCGGTATGGCTGGCCTCGACGGCGGCCACTTTCTCGGGCGTACCAACAGCGACGATCTGCCCGCCACCATCGCCGCCTTCAGGGCCGATGTCAATGATCCAGTCCGCAGTTTTCACCACATCCAGATTGTGCTCGATCACGACAACCGTATTGCCCTGATCGACCAATTCATGCAGCACTTCCAGAAGCTTGCGCACATCCTCGAAATGCAGCCCGGTGGTCGGCTC
>SKIM01000253.1 GCA_007116445.1 Natronohydrobacter sp. | reverse complement strand
TGCGAAAGCCGCGCTAATGGGGCGCAGCAGGACAGCGGCAGGAGAACGCATGACGGCGCAGGCAACGACAGAACTTCTCGCTTCGGTGGCACGCGCCCAGACGTTGCTACAGCGCGCTGGGCATGGCAAGCTGGACGCTGCCATCGAAAAGGCGCTGGCACTGGTCGGCACCGCGTTCAATGCCGATCGCGCCTATGTGTTCCAGACCCGCGATCAGGTCTTTATCGACAACACGCATGAGTGGTGCGCTGATGGCGTCGCGTCCTTCAAGGGAGAATTGCAACAAATTCCCTATAATGTCGGTGAGGTCATGTGGACGGCGTTTGAAGCCCATGGCGCGATGCTCTTGCCGGATATCACCATGATACCTGTCGGGACAGAATTGCGTCAGGCCCTGGCCATGCAGGGCATCGACGCGCTGATTGCGGTGCCGATTTTTCAGGGGAGCGTGAGCGCCGGGTTTTTGGGCCTCGATTTCTGTAATGGGCCGCGACGGTTCAGTAGCGTCGATCAGCAGTTGCTTCAGGGGCTCGCCGCGACGCTGAGCCTTGGCATGCAGGCCGAGATACAGTCGCGAAAGGCAGGCGGGCTGCAAGCCGAGCTGCGTGCGGTCAATGAGCGGCTGCGGGCGATGTTGCGGGTGGCACCGGAATTGTTGCTGGAATTTGACGCCGATGGCGTCATCGTGGCGTTTCATCATAACGCACCGCTCGGGCCGGAACTGGACCCCACTGAGATGATCGGTCGCCCCCCTGAAGCGGTGTTTCCCGCGCATGCCGCAAGGATCATTCGACTGGCATTGCAGCAGGCGAAAACTGCAGGCGCCTCTGAGGCGCTGCGCTATGCGCTGCTGTCCGATGGTCAGGACAAGCGCTTCACGGTGCATGCCATGGTGCGCAAGGCCGGCGTTGCGGGCGCAGGCGCGGGGTTTTTGCTGGTTCTGCGTGATGTGACGCAAAGCCATTTGCAGGATCAGCATATCCGCCAGCTCGTGCGCGTGGCCGATCTCTCGACCAACCTGATTTTTCTGATGGATGCCGAGCAGCGGATCACCTGGATGAATCCGGCCAGTGTCAGCCATTCCGGCGTCGCCTTGCGCGACGCGATCGGCACATATCCCTCTGATGTGCTGGGGCTGTCCGAAAGCGATCCAGAGGCCGCGGAACTGATCTCAAGGGCGTTGGACCGGGGCGAGGATGTCGAACAGGACGTCAGGGCTCTGAGCCGGGCAGGGCAGCCCTACTGGGTGCGGCTGACTGTCAAGAAGCTATGTGATGTGGGCAATGAGGCCGAAGCTTTCATGATCGTCGGCATCAATATCACCCGCGCGAAACTGGCCGAGGCACGGGCCCTGCAGGAACGCGCCTATACAATGGATGCACTGCGCGAAGGCATCGCGCTGGTCCAGCCGGATGGGCATTTCATCTACATCAATTCCTTCCTGCGCAGTTTTCTGAAACTGCCCGCCGATGTTCCCACGCAGGCGCTGTCCTGGCATGACATAACGCCGCCGCAATTCAACGCGCTGCTCACAGAGGCGTTGCCAGAACTCTATGCAGAGGGCAGCTGGCAGGGGGAGCTGGACCTGCCTGATGACACAGATACGGGGCGGTGTTTCGAAATGTCCATTGCTGCGCAGGAAGATGGGAATTTCCTGTTCATCGCACGCGATGTGACAGCGCGGAAAAATGCGATGCGCGAACAGACCTTGCTGCGCGAGCAGTTACAGATCGCGCAGAGCCGTCAGCTGGTGGCACAGCTGGCCAGCGGGCTGGCACATGACGTGGCCAACACCCTTGCCGTGATCGCGCAGGTGCTGGAAACCGTGAAGTTGTCGCAGGATGGGCCGGGGGCGCTGGCAATCGGCCGGATCGAGGCCGCAGTCGCGCAAGCGCAGACCCTTGTGCGCGACCTCTCGCAACTTGGTCGGCGCAATGCGCAGCCCAGTGTGATCGATCTGCGTCCGCTGGTGCGGCAGGCCGCGGATTTGCTGCGACCGGGGCTGCGCAGCGGGGCACGGTTGACCCTGGATCTGCCCGATGATCCGGTCGAGATCAGAGGCGATGCAACCTCTGTGATGCAGGTCTTGCTCAATCTTTTGCTGAATGCCCGTGATTCTCTGTGCGTCGGATCAGATGCGACCCGGCGGATCACGGCACGCGCGCGACCCTGCATGGTGCCGGATCCAGCGCCCGGCATGAGAGTGGGATATCTGCTTCCCGGCCAGTCCTATGCCTTGCTCGAAATCAGCGACACGGGTGAAGGCATGACGCCTGCCCGCGTGGACGCCATGTTCAACCCCTATTTCTCGACCAAGGGCAAGGACGGAATCGGACTGGGCCTGAGCATTGTCGCCGATATCGTAGTGACCGCGCTTGGTGGGATCGCGGTGCAGTCACAACCAGGCCGCGGGACAACATTGCAGGTCTATTGGCCTTGCCCTCATGCTCAGCCTGAGCGGGACGCCTCTGCGTTGCCTGCCACGCCCGCGCTCAGGGGGCGCACGATTCTTCTGGTTGATGATGACGATATTGCCCTGCAACACATGGCGCAGGCGCTGAGTGCGGCGGGGGCGGAAGTGGCCAGCTGTATAACGCCCGCTGACGCATTGGATGCGCTCGGCGCAGATCCCGAAGGCTGGGAGTTGGTGGTCACCGATATGGATATGGGGCTGATGAGCGGGGTCGAATTGGGCCGGAAACTGCGCAAGATCCGTGCCGACCTGCCGATTGTTCTGGTCACGGGCGGCGATATCGGTCAGACTGTCGCCAGCGACCGTGGCAAAGAATTTGCCTTTGTGCTCCGTAAACCTGTGTCTGAAACAGCGTTGGTCGCCGTCACCTTGGATTGTCTTTTGCGGCGTGCATATTGACCCCGACACACGGCTCTAAAGATGCGACTCTTGATAGCATATGATCATGAATTGCTTCGCGATACGCTGGGCAGCTTCCTGCAGCAGCAGGACGGGATTGAGATCATGTCCGCTGCCGACAGCGCAGAAGCGGAAGATCTGGTCGCAACCGCTGGCCCGTTCGACCTGGTGTTGCTCGATTATGGCATGCCGGGCATGGATGCGCTGCGGGGGTTGCGCCGTATTCTGGAATTGCCTGATGCGCCGCCGGTGGTGCTGATGTCAGGTTTCGCGCCGCGCGAGATCGTCGAAACTGCTCTTCAGATGGGCGTTCGGGGCTTCTTGCACAAATCCATGCCAGCCGCATCGCTGCTCAATGCGTTGCGCTTCATGGCCTTGGGTGAGCGCTATATCCCGGTCGATTTTGTCTTTGACGCGGTCGGGGCCGAAGTGCCGCACGCCCCGCGCCCGAGCAGTTCATCCGCGCTGGCGGCCAGTTTGACCCCGCGCGAAAAACAGGTTCTGGTCGCCCTGTGCCGAGGTTGCACCAACAAGGAAATCGCGCGCGACATGGGGCTGAGCGAGCCGACGATCAAGCTGCATGTCAAGACGCTGTACAGGCGTCTCGGGGTCAGCAACCGCACGCAGGCCGCTATGGTCGCTCAGGCGAAAGGGCTCGGCTGAGCGCGCCGCGTTGCGGCCCGGACGCATCACTGAATATATGCGCTGTGCCAGGGTGATGGCATCCAATGCGTTGCTGTGCTAGTTTATGTCAAAATCCGCGGGAAAAAGCGGCAGGGCAGAGGCAGGCATGTATCAGGTGACACCGGGGAACGGCGTGTTCGCGCTGGAATGGGATTCTCTTGAAATCGACGGGGTAAGGGGGCTGGATCACCGCTGGCTGCGGGTCGGCGCAGAGCTTTGCTGGCACGGCGAGGCAATCCGGCTTGATTCAGTGCCCGAAAGGCGCCGTGATTTAGGCGCGGGCGCCAATAGCGGGCCGATACAGTCCCGCGCGCGGGCCATAGCGCAACGGATTTGCGGTGCCGTCTTGCCAGAGCCGGATCATCCGCATCACCTCAGCACGGCCCCTGCAGGCGGTTTGGTGCTGACGGATGGGGCGGCACTCTATGTCGCAAGGCTCATCACCTGCGAGCACGCGGCGCTGGTTGTTTTCGATGGGGCTTTGCCGGCGCCGGGGCAGAGTTGCTGGGTGGTGGATTGTGACCTGCAGCAGGCCGTGCTGCCGCCCGCCAAGGCGCAAGAGGTGATCTGTTTCGCCTCGGACGCGATGATTGCCACACCGACAGGGGCAGTGCCCATCGGGCAGCTGCGGGCGGGGGCGCTGGTGGTGACGCGTGACAATGGCCCGCAACCAGTGCTCTGGGTCGGGCAAACGACGCTGTCCGGTCTTGCGCTGCGTCAGCATCGCCATTTGCGCCCGATCCGCTTGCGCAGCGGCGCGTTGCGCGCAGGGCTTCCCGACGACGATCTGTATGTGTCACCTGCGCATCGGGTGCTGGTGACCGGCGCGCGCGCGCGCGACCTTTTTGGTTGCGACGAGGTGTTGGCCTGTGCGCGCGATCTGGTCGATTACAGGACCATCGCCCCTGATCTGGCGCTCCATGGGGTGACCTATGTCCATCTGTTGTTCGAGCGCCATCAGATCATCTTCGCCAATGGCCTGGCGAGTGAGAGCTTTCATCCCGCCTTCGCCCCGGCGCAAAGCCTGCGACAGCACCGGCAGACACTCAATGCGGTATCAGGGGACTGGATCACACGACCAGACCGATATGGCCCTGTGGCGCGGCGCTACCTGAGCGCTGGCGAGGCGGCTTTGCTGGCCGCCTGATACAGCATTGACACCCCGCGCGCGGTCTGTATAAGCCGCCCGATCATCGTGCAGCTGCTGCATCGTGATTTCATTGGTGTTGGGGGCCCTCGCAAGAGGAAGCCTGTCGTCTGCAGGAAACTGCGGGAAAGGACAACGCCCTTCATTGCCTCTGTCTGAGGCGCATATAACGAAGGAGATCAGCCGTGACCAAACGCACGTCTGCCAAGTACAAACTCGATCGCCGCATGGGCGAAAATATCTGGGGCCGCCCCAAGAGCCCTGTCAACAAGCGTGAATACGGCCCCGGTCAGCACGGTCAGCGGCGCAAGGGCAAACTGTCGGATTTCGGCACTCAGCTGCGCGCAAAGCAGAAGCTGAAAGGTCACTACGGAGATTTGACCGAAAAGCAATTCCGCCGCATCTATGCCGAAGCCGAGCGCGTCAAAGGTGACACGGGCGAGAACCTGATCGGCCTGCTGGAACGCCGCCTTGATGCAGTGATCTACCGTGCGAAATTCGTGCCGACCGTTTTTGCGGCACGTCAATTCGTAAATCACGGCCATATCACCGTGAATGGCAAGCGCGTGAACATCCCCAGCTACCGCGTGAAGGAAGGCGATGTGATCGCAATCCGTGACAAGTCCAAGCAACTCGCCATTGTGCTGGAAGCTGTGGCCCTGACCGAGCGCGATGTGCCTGACTATCTGGAAGTCGATCATTCCAAGATGACCGCGACCTTCCTGCGCACGCCGACACTGGGTGATGTGCCCTATGCCGTGCAGATGGAACCGAACCTCGTCGTCGAATTTTACGCAAAGAACTGATCTTTACGCTCGGCGCAGTCCGGCAAACCCCGCCGTTTCGGCGGGGTTTTTTGCTGCCCCAGCCTGCCCGTCG
>SKIM01000098.1 GCA_007116445.1 Natronohydrobacter sp. | reverse complement strand
CGCATGGACCAGCCACCGCGCGGTCTCCTACAGCCTGTCGGGCAAGCCCGAAGACTTGGCCGCGCTGACCGCGACGCTGGCGCGGGTGTTCGACCCGATCACGCTCGATGCGCGCTTTGCCATTGAAGAGCGCGCGATCATCCAGCGCGAATATCAGGCCATGTTTGCCCGGAATACGACGCGGCGCGCGGATGAGGCGCTCTCGGCCGTGCTGCATGAGGGCACGCTCTTGGCCCCTTCGATCATCGGTACGCCTGCCCAGATCAACGCGCTGGATTATGACGCCGCGCGCGCCTGGCACAGCGCCACACATCGCCCCGAACACGCCGCGTTCATCTTTCGCGGCGATGTCGGGAGGTTGCAGGTCTGGCGCGCCTTGATGGGGTTGCAACTTGATCTGGCGGGGAAGCCGCATGTGCAGCCTCCATATGACATTGGGCAGGAAATGGTGCATCTGGCTGAATTTCCCGACCCAAGTGCCGCCCCGCGCATGATCTGGCGGCGGGTTGTGCCGCTGCACACACCTGTGCCTTTTGAGTTGCTGGAGGCGCAGCTAGGGCCTGTGGACAATCAGGATTCCCATCTGGGCTGATTTCTGATTCAAGCTTCCAAAATGGAGGTTTGAATGAACGATCGGCGGTTCGTGGTGACAGATGCCCTCTGGAAGCGGCTTGAAGAGCATCTGCCGGGCAAGACCGGCGACGCCGGGGCTACGGCGAAGGATAACCGTCTGTTTCTGGAGGCAATCTTCTGGCGTGTCCGGACAGGGTCGCTTTGGCGTGACCTTCCTACCGGTTTTGGCAAGTGGAACAGCCAGTTCCGGAGGTTTCGCAGATGGGCAAAGGCTGGCGTATTCGAGCGCCTTTTCAATGCGATGCTTGATGACCCCGACCTTGAATCTGCCCTTATCGACGGCACCATCGTTCAGGTTCACCAGAAGGCATCTGGCGCAGTCGAGGGAGAAGGAATTGGGCCGGGGAATCAATTCCCCCGAGACGGGGACTCAGGCTCGGGCCATCGGGCGCTCAAGGGGCGGCTTGAAGAACTCGATGCGCGGGGCGCAGCGGCGTTTGTCGGGGATTTGATCCCCCGGATCAAATCCTGATCCTCCAAACTCCCGCCAAAAGCGAACCGCAAGCAGCAGCGTGACTATGATACCCGCGCCTAAAAGGGGCGGCACCTGATCGAGAACCACTTTGCGAAGATCAAGGAATTCAGCGGTTTAGCCACCCGCTACGACAAGACAGATTGCAGCTTTGCTGCCAACTGGAACCTTGTCGCTGCCTTCATCGCGTCGCGATGATTGCCCACAGACCCTAGCACAGATTGCTGAGAAAACAGAGAGGATCGAGGCCAAGACCAAAACGCAGAAGGCGCTTGCGGCCATGACCGATACCGCATGTCGGCTATAGGTGATGTCGGGCTTACGGCACTGGCGATCGAGGCATTCGCACCTGAGATGGCGCAGTTGAAGACCGGGCGCGACTTTGCGACTTGGTTGGGACTGGTGCCCAAGCAGCCTCCTTCCGGAGGCAAGGAGCGCTTGGGGCGCATGACCAATGCCGGTCAGGCCGATATCCGACGCCTCCTGATTATTGGTGCAATGTCGCGAATGAACTGGCTTGGGCAGTGCATCCTTGTGCAAGGCCGCTGGCTATCACGCATGTTGACGCGCAAACCCAAGATGTTGGTCGCGCTCGCCAACAAGATGCGCGCTATTTTTGGGCCTTGCTTACGAAGAACGATGACCACAAAGATCCGGCGCTGGCGAGAGCATGACCACCGTGTCGTGACCAGCCAGCGACGGTGCCAAGGGGATCTGAGAAGACGACGACCCGGATGGGCAAATGATCTAACTGATCCGGATTGGGAAAGCGGGACCAAGCACGGTGCGGTATGATGACGGTCTGCAACGCAAATGATTTATCCTTTGCTGTCCGATGAGGGGTCGGCTTTTGGCGCGAACGCACTGCAAGCCTTGAGCGTCTTGGTGCGTGCAGCGCGGCGTCTGTCTACATCACGTTTGCGCAGGCCGGCTGACCGGTCTGGGCAAAACAGTCAGCTCTTGCAGCGGCCAGTCGAGTGGCGCACAACAAGATTGACAGGCAGTTGAATGGTGCGACCAGATGGCATTGTGGCATTATCAAGGCGCTGTAGCATGAGCGCGGCTGTTTCTGCACCAATGCTTGCGGCGGGGATGTCTACTGTCGTTAGCGATGGTGCCAGATGTGCGGCGAAATCGACATTGTCGATCCCTGCGAAAGAGATGCTGTCGGGCACATCGATGCCGCGACCCTGCGCCTCGATCATTGCGCCGATTGCCAGCAAATCCGCTGTGCCGATAATTGCACTGGGACGCGGCACAATTTCCAGCAGGGTCATGCAGCCCGAACGTCCGGCTGACAGGGTAAGGGGTTGCTGGCTAATCTGCGTCTGGACCAACATGATGTCATTTTCCTGCAAGGCGGCGCGGATGCCATTGACGCGCGCGACTTGCCGGTCGTTGTTGCGAAGCTGGCCGCAAATCACCCCGATCCGGCTATGCCCCAGGTCCATCAGATAGCGGGTTACAATGTATCCGGCCTGAAAGCTGTCGACCAGAACCCGGTCAACCCCTTCGCGACCGTCCCACATCTGGATCAGGGGTACCCCGGCGGCGTCGATCAGGGACCGGGTGGATTGCGGCCTGTCACCGCCGACCACCACCAGCCCATCCACCCCATGTGAGATAAGTTGCGCAAGCGCGCTGGCTTCATTGGCGGGATCGTATTCGTGAGATGCGATCAGCAATTGGTAGCCATTGGCACTGAAGGCGCGCTGCATTTCCTGCAAGGTGGCCGAGAATATCGGTGAATTCAGCGTGGGCACAACCACGCCGATGGTGTTGGATCTGCCCGACACAAGCGCGCGGGCGCGGCGATTTGGGACATAGCCCAGACGCGTAGCGACCTGACGGATGCGTTCCAATGTTTGCGGCTGCACCAGGCCGGGTTGCGACATGGCCCGTGACACTGTGGCAATGGATGTGGCGGATTCGCGCGCGATATCAGCAAGCGTTGGCTTTCGTCTTGGTGACATGTTTTCAGCCCCGTTGTGAAAATTTTCATGGATATCACTAGAGGAAATAGAGAAAAATACAATGTTTATATAATTTAAAGTTGACAGGGCTGTTGGTGTTATGAAAGCGTTTACATAGTTTCGAGGGGGGGTGTCGTGCAGCGCAGGGTCACAATCGGATTGATCACGATACTTGTCGTCTGTGTCATCTGGTATGCGATGACGACGGGTTTTGGCATCATCCCTTCGGGGCGCTTTCCGGCCCCTGCCGAAACATGGTCAGCCTTCATACATGTCTCGGTGCGCGGCTATGGCGGCGGCGATCTTTCTTTGCATGTCTATAATTCGCTGCGCCTCGTGGTGTTGGGGTTCTTGTTTGCGGTTGCCACAGGTGTCCCACTTGGGCTGCTCATGGGCTGGAGCCGCAAGGCAGAGGCGCTGATCAACCCCATTTTCCTGATCATTCGTCCTATCCCGCCGCTGGCATGGATTCCACTTGCTATCCTGTGGCTCGGCTTGGGCGATGCGGCCAAGATGATGGTGATCTGGTTCTCTGCCTTCGTGCCATCGGTCATCAACACCTATGCCGGTGTGCGCAATATTGACCGCCCCGTGATCGAGGCGGCCTATATGCTGGGTGTGCCCAAGATGCGCTTTGTCGGCGAAGTGTTGATCCCGGGCGCCAGTCCCATGATCTTTACCGGCTTGCGGCTGTCGCTTCAGGCGTCCTGGACCACGCTTGTCGCGGCAGAGCTGGTGGGCGCGTTTTACGGCATTGGCCGCGTTCTGAATGTGGCGCAGCAAGATCTCTACCCCGGAATGATCCTTGTGGGGATGATTGCAGTGGCGATTCTGGGCTGGGGAACCACCCGCCTGCTGGGTGTGGCGGAAACCTATGCCCTGCGCTGGAACACCGCCGCTTTGGCAGCGAAAGGATAAGCCGATGCAAAAGCAGATTTCCTTCACACAATCGCTGCTTCTGGGGTTTCTGGGTTTGGGCAGTTTCATCGGGCTTTGGCATGGGCTTGCGATCAGCGGGATGATCTCGAATGTATTTCTGCCCTCGCCGGTGGAAGTGTATGACCGTTTCACCACCTTGCTGGACCGCCGCTTTGCGGGCGCGACGCTGCAAGGGCATCTGTTCGCCAGCTTCCAGCGCTTCGCTTATGGGTTCATTCTGGCCGCGCTGGTCGGCATTCCTTTGGGGCTGCTGATGGGGTGGTACCAGTTGCTGGATGAGATTGTCTCGCCGCTGTTCGACGCGCTGCGCTTTGTTGCGCCGATTGCGTGGGTGCCGTTTGCGGCGCTGTGGTTCGGCACAGGCATTGGCGGGCCGATCATGATCATCTTTGCAGGTGCCTTTCCGCCTTGCGTGATCAATGCCTATCGCGGCGCGAAATTTGTCGACCCGCGCCTGATAGAGGCAGCGAATATGCTGGGCACGCCCTCGCACAGGGTGATCCGAGAGGTTCTGCTGCCCTCGTCTGTGCCGTCCATCATCTCGGGGTTGCGGGTGTCTGCGGGTCTGGGGTGGCAGTCGCTTGTGGGGGCGGAACTGATCGTGGCCTCGGCGGGGGTCGGCTACATGATGGTGCAGGGGCAGGCGAATATTTCAACGACGACAGTGATGGCCGGGATGGTGGCAATCGGGCTGGTCGGGCTGGCGCTGGACAGCGCGCTTCGGCTGGCGGAACGCATCATCCAGCGCAGGCGCGGTCTTGAAAACTGACAGGGAGAATAGGGGTGATCGAATGGGAGTGATCCAGTTCAAGGACGTAAGCAAGGTTTTCGGGCCGCGCGATACGGGGTTTCAGGCCCTTCAGGACATCAATCTTGAAATCCGCGACAAGGAATTTGTGGCCATCGTCGGCCCGTCGGGCTGCGGAAAGACAACGTGCTTGCGTATGGTCGCGGGGTTCGAACCTGCAACCGATGGTCTTGTCACTGTCGATGGCACGCCGATCAAGCGTCCCGGCCCCGATCGTGCGGTGGTGTTCCAGCAATTCGCGCTGTTTCCGTGGAAATCGGTCTATGACAATATCGAGATGGGGTTGCGCAACCTGAATGTCAGCAGGGCAGAGCGGGACTCGCGCATTGCCGATATTCTGAACCTGATGAACCTGACCGCCTATGCCAAGCATTTCCCGCATCAGTTGTCGGGCGGAATGCAGCAGCGCGTCGCGATTGCGCGCGCCTATGTGCTGGACCCAGATGTGCTGCTGATGGATGAACCTTTTGGCGCGCTGGATGCTCAGACCCGCGTGGTCATGCAAGAAGAACTGGTCCGTCTGGCCCGCAAGAACCCGCGCACCGTGCTGTTCATCACCCATGCGGTAGAAGAGGCAGTTTATCTGGCCGACCGCGTGGCGATCATGACGCGTGCGCCGGGTCGGATCAAGGAAGTGCTGGATGTCGCAACCATTCGCAACGCCGAAAACTGGGACAGCCATGAGAAAATCGAGGATGTGATGGACCTCGAAAGCTTCGTGCATCTGCGCACGCATATCTGGCGCAGCCTTCGCGAAGAAAAGGCAGCGCAACACGCCTGAT
>SKIM01000016.1 GCA_007116445.1 Natronohydrobacter sp. | reverse complement strand
GTTTCCGGCTCTGTCATCCAGGCATTGACGGTTTCCACCTCGGTCTCGAAAGTTTCCGAGATCAACTCCCCCACGAACGTTCCGCGATAGCCCGCACGCTGAGCGCGCTGCATCGGACTGGAGCCGTCCGACCCCCAATGCCATGGGCGGCTCTGGAAGGACATGTCCTGCGCATGCGTGGCCGCTGCGCTGGCCAGTTCCGCATTGGGCTGTAAGGGACCGACACCGTTCTGGGCGCGCATGGTGTTCAGCCCTTCCAGCACGCGCTGACGCACACGCGGCGCATCGGAAGGGTTGATTCGCACCACAACCGGAAGTGGGCGCCCGTCGGCCCCCATCGGAATCTGTGCAGGTGCGGTCGTCTCACAGGCCGCGAGCGCCAGAACCGAAACCATAAGCCAAGCAAAGGGTCGAACCATAACATCTACTTTCTGTTGTCTGCGGGCTGCTTAACGGCTGCGCCAAAAATATTCAAATACAAGAGATCGTGAAGCTCGAACATGTCGCGCATGCCGTGGTTTTGCGGCACTTGAGCAGATGAGGCGCCCCCCAACAGTGCCGGTCACAATTTCGCGGACATATCAAAACCACCCGCGCTTGAACTGTGGCATTAAAGTGTTGCGGATTTGACGACATCGGCGGGAACAGCAACAGTTTTGCCAAACAATGCGTTGCAAGTAGCGGTGGAACATGGTTGAGAAAGCAGACGACACATCGTCTTGGGAGCCGGGTTGCATATGCCTAACCCGGCGTGTTCTGGAGGTTACTATGAAGAAAATCGCACTTGCAGCTGCCCTGTCTGTCGCGGCCACTTCGGCATTCGCCGGCGGCCACAGCAAGATGGGCAAGTACTCTGAGCCGGTCATCGAGCCCGCAGTGGTCGTTGAGCAGACCCGCTCGACTTCGGGTGGTATCATCGTTCCGATCATGCTGCTTCTGGTCGTTGCTGCGGCTGTTGCTGCGAGATAATTCGCAAAGCGTCATCGGCGATGAAGTAGGGTGACAGGAAATTCCTGTCACCCTTTTTTCGTGCCGATCTGGCCGCGGCTTGCTTATTTGCGTACCGCCCAGCCTTGGAGATTCTCTTCAATCACCGCACAGAGCGCCTCGATATGCAGCGCATCATCGTTGAGGCACGGGATATATGTGAATTGTTCCCCGCCCGCTTCCTCGAAGCTCTCGCGGATCTCTTCGTTGATCTCTTCCAGTGTTTCGATGCAATCCGCCGAGAAAGCCGGGGCGACAACCGCAATCCGCTTGATGCCCTGTCGCGCCAGATCTGCCACATGATCGACCGTGTAGGGTCGCAACCACTCTTCACGCCCGAAAACCGACTGGAAAGTTGTCTGAACCGCGTCTTCAGGCCAGCCCAACGCTTCGCGCAAGAGTCGCGTGGTTTTCTGGCACTGGCAGTGATAGGGGTCACCCTCCATCAGATAGCGCTTGGGCATCCCATGGTATGATGTGACCAGCACTTCCGGTTTCTCTTCCAGCGCGTCGTAACTGCGCTGAACCGACGTGACGAGCGCCTTGATATAGGCCGGATGATCGAAATAGGGCGCAACGGTTCGCACCGCTGGCTGCCACTTCTGCTCCATCATGGCGCGAAAGAACTGGTCGCAGGCCGTGGCCGAGGTCGCGCCCGCATAATGGGGGTAAAGTGGAAAGAAGATCACCTTCTCGCAGCCCGCCTTGACCATCGCCTCGACCTTGGATTTGGTTGAGGGGTTGCCATAGCGCATGCAGAAATCGACCATCACATCGTCACCGAAGCGTGCGTCAATCGTCTCGGCGATCCGCGCCGTCTGATCCTTCGTGATCGTCAGCAGCGGGCTTTCGCCCTTTTCATGATTCCAGATCGATTTGTAATTCGCCCCTGATGTGAAAGGGCGCTTGGTCAAGATCACCAATTGCAACAAGGGCTGCCAGATCCACGCCGAGTAATCGACCACGCGCTTGTCGGACAGAAATTCATTCAGATAGCGGCGCATCGACCAGTAATCGTAGTTATCCGGTGTCCCCAGATTGGCCAGCAGAATGCCGATCTTCGCCTGCGGCACGGGCGGGTGATCCGCATCCGCATGCGCGAGCCTGCCTTCACCTGGCTGATGCATATGCACCGGGCAACGCACGTTGGGCGATGTTTGCTCTGCATCAAGCATGGCTGTATCCTTCATCAGATCTTCCCTGGCCGTGTTGCGAATATCCGCACCATGTAAATGGTTTCGCCCTGGAATCAATCTTTGTCCGGGATTTTAACCGTATCAGGCAGCGGGTTTTCCTGCGTCCCGAGTGCGTCGGCAAGCCGCAACTTTGCCGATCCGGGACGCAGGGGACGCGGTTGACTGTCAGCAGGCGCCCATCCGGTCAGGAAAATTAGGTCAAAGCTGGCGGTGAGATGACCCGCCTTGTCAGAGAAATGGGCGGCATAGATCTCGGCAGCCCGACGGAAGATTTCACGGCGCGCAAAGCTGCGGCGACGTGCCGCAAGCGCATTTTGTTCGCCCATTGCACGCAGGTCGGCATAGAGCGTTTCGAGCCGACGATAGGCCACGCGCTGGCTGGTTACATCCGCCACAGGCAAAGCGAAGCCCGCACGCTGCAACAGCCCCCCCATGTCCCGCAACTCGCCCATGGGCAGCACGCGCGGGCTCAGACCGCCAGAAACCTCGCTTTCCGCCTGCGCCAAAGCGGCGCGCAATTCAGCCAGCGTCTGCCCGCCCGGCATGACCGCGAGAAACAACCCGTCCGGCCTCAGCGCGCGCCGCGCCTGCACCATCTGCCCCACCGGATCTGATGCCCAATGCATACACATCGCATGGATCACCAGATCATGCGCCCCGGCTTCCAGATCCAGCACATGCGCATCAGTGACGACGCGCGCTGCGGGCAGGAAATCGTCCCAGACATGATGCAGCCCGCAGATGATCGCAGGCGACGTAAACCTTCTGTTAACCTCGTTCAGCCTTAATTGCAGCTCATCGCGGGCGAGCGCATGCAAAAACAGGTCCGCGTCCGCGCGAACGCGGGCGCGATTGCGGGTCAGGGCGCGGAGATCGGTCAGGTCCGGCTGCGTCATGGCAATGTTATGTAGGAGAGCTGGAGAAAATGCAAAACCTGCGGGCCGAGATTGTGACACGCGGCCGAGCAGCGGCACAGGCGGTCATCCGGGCCGTATACCCGCCGCAATGCATGTGCTGCGACGCGCTGGTGGCCGAAGAAGGCGCGCTCTGCCCCAAGTGTTGGCCGCAAATGCCCTTTGTCTTCGGGACGTGCTGCGACAGTTGCGGTTTGCCGCTGCCAGGGCTTGATGATGGCAGCGCAGTACAATGCGACGAGTGTCTGACTTTGGCGCGGCCCTGGGACCAGGGGCGCGCCGTGATGCTATACGGCGACAAGGCACGACAGATCCTGCTGAGGCTGAAATATCATGACCGGCTCGATCACGCAAAGCCCGCCGCACGCTGGATGGCGCGCCATGCGACGCCCATGCTGATGCCTGACATGCTGGTGGCCCCGATTCCCTTGCATTGGCTGCGCTTCCTCAAACGACGCTACAATCAGGCGGCGATCCTCAGCGCCGCAATGGCGCGCGAACTCGGGCTGGAGCATTGCCCTGACCTGCTGATCCGCACTCGCCACACGGGCACGCAGGACGGTCGCGGGCGCGAAGGCCGGTTTCGCAATGTCGCCAATGCTTTTGCGCCGAATCGACGTCAGATGGCGCGGATACAGGGCCGCCATATCCTGCTGGTCGATGATGTGATGACTGCAGGGGCCACGTTTTCTGCTGCCACAGAGGTCTGTCTTACCCATGGCGCCGCCTCTGTGCGAGTGATTGCACTTGCGCGCGTTGCAAGAGCGCAGTGATCCTCTATAGTATCGCACGAAACCACGTGCACGAGGGTCAGACATGCAACCGATTGAAATATATACGTCACCCCTGTGCGGCTTCTGCCATGCCGCGAAGCGACTGCTGACGGCGAAGGGGGCAAGTTTCACGGAAATAGACCTTTCACGCCAGCCTGACCGCCGTGCCGAAATGGTGCGGCGCGCCAATGGCGGACGGACCGTGCCGCAAATCTTCATAGGCGATGTCCATGTCGGGGGCAGCGATGATCTGCACATGCTGGAACGGGCGGGCAAGCTCGACGCTCTGCTGAACGGCTGAAACGATGTCCCTGACGGCAGCCCTTCTTCAGATGTCATCGAGCGATGACCCAGCGGATAATCTGACGCGCACTGTCGGATATCTGGACGAAGCCGCACGGCTTGGGGCCCAACTCGCGCTGACGCCGGAAGTCACCAATTGCGTGTCCTTCGACAGGGCGCTTCAAGAGCGGGTACTGGAACCGGAAGACCGCGACACCACACTGGCCGGTCTGCGGGACGCTGCCGCGCGGCTTGGGATCTGGGTGTTGATCGGATCACTGGCGCTGAAGACGGATGATCCGGAAGGTCGGTTTGCCAATCGCTCCTTCCTGATCGATCCGACGGGCGCGATTTGTGCACGTTACGACAAGATCCATATGTTTGATGTGCAGGTTTCGGAAACCGAAACCTATCGCGAATCGGCAGGCTTTCGACCCGGCGCGCAAGCCGTGGTGGCGCAGACCCCGCTCGCGGTTGTCGGGATGAGCATCTGCTATGACCTGCGCTTCGCCCATCTGTTTCGCAGCCTTGCGAAGGCTGGCGCTGAAGTTCTGAGCATTCCCGCCGCCTTCAGCCCGGTGACCGGCGTCGCGCATTGGCGCAGCCTGTTGCGCGCCCGCGCCATCGAAACGGGCTGCTATGTCCTCGCCCCGGCGCAAACAGGGCGGCACGCGTGCAGTGCGGGCCGAGCGCGCACGACCTATGGTCACTCCATGGCGGTCGGCCCCTGGGGCGACGTACTGCTGGACATGGGCACGGCGCCCGGTGTTGGGATCGTGCATCTGGACCTGGCGCAAGTGGCCGATGCGCGCAACCGGGTGCCCGCCCTGTTCCATGATCGCGCATTCGAGACAGCCGTGATCTCTAGCGCAAAGGACGACGCATGACGCATCAACGCAGCGATCTCGCCAACGCCCTGTTCAGCGAATTGCTGATGGCGGATCAGTTGGTGCGCAACCGGCTGGCGAAAGTCTTGCCCAAATCGATGGAATTGTCACATTTCGGCGTCTTGAATCTGCTGGTGCGCCAACAGTCTGAGCTCAGCCCCGCGCAGCTTGCGCATGCCTTCCACGTCACGCGTGGCGCCATGACCAATACGCTCAACAAACTGGAATGGGCAGGTTATGTCCATATCCGTCCCGACTGGGAAGATGCCCGCCGCAAGATGGTCGCAATCAGCCCCGCTGGGCGCGCAGCGCGCGATGCAGCCCTCGCGGCGATATCGCCCCTGCTTGATGACGCTGTCAGCCAACTTGGCGAAGAACGTGTGCGTCACACGATCCCGGTCCTGCGCGCGCTGCGCCAGCAGATGGTCGAGGGCTGAACCGCCCTGCCCTGCTCAGTCCTGACGCAGCCGTGACGCAGATTCGTGGATCGCCTTGTATTGCCCTCCGGCACGATGCACCCAGAGATAAGACGGCAGCACCGCCTCCAACGGGGTTGGGGTGATACCGAG
>SKIM01000209.1 GCA_007116445.1 Natronohydrobacter sp. | reverse complement strand
TCGACACGGATATGATCATTCCCAAACAATTCCTGAAGACCATCCAGCGCACAGGGTTGGGCAAGAACCTGTTCGACGAAATGCGCTACGATGATCAGGGACAGGAAATCCCGGATTTCGTCCTCAACCAGCCCGCCTATCGCGAGGCGCAGATCCTTGTCACAGGTGATAATTTCGGCTGTGGCTCGTCGCGCGAACATGCGCCCTGGGCACTGGCCGATTTCGGCATCCGTGCCATCATCTCGACCAGTTATGCCGACATCTTCTACAATAACTGCTTCAAGAACGGGATGCTGCCGATCGTGCTGCCGCAAGATCAGGTCGACATCCTGATGGAAGATGCGCGCAAAGGTGCCAATGCGCGGGTTGCGATTGACCTCGAATCACAGACTGTGACCAGTGCTGACGGGCAGGTGTTCAGCTTTGAAATCGACCCGTTCAAGAAGCATTGTCTGCTCAATGGCCTTGATGATATTGGTCTGACCCTCGAAAAAGTATCTTCAATTGATGCTTTCGAAGCGCAGGCAAGTCAGACCCGTCCTTGGGTTTGAGCCCGCGAAATAACGCAAAGCACAACGGCACCCCCTGCGGGTGCCGTAATTTTTCCTAAGTTTTGATGCAAACTCGCGACAGTTTCTTCTCGAAATAGCCCCAACTCTGATCGACCCTACTCAAGGTGGTTGCTTGGGTGGATGAAAATGGGCAGAATTGTGTCAAGAATAAGGCAGGGTGTCATGTCTGGCTTGCCCGGCCTTCTAAGAACAAATCCGGCAATGTCCGGAACACGCGCAGTTCAGAGGGGCAGCAGGTTTTCAATGTCAGATCTGGCAGGATGTTTTTTGCGTGGCCTATGCGTGGCGCTGCTGGTGCTCTGCCCTGCACTGATATTGCCTGGCATCTCGCAAGATGTGGCGCTTGGGATCACCTTGCTTGCGCTGCTGGCGGCTGTCGTTGTGGTCACCGAATACTCTGCCGCCTATCCGGGCCTGATCGAATTTCGCGATGCAAAGCCCTATAACCGCGGTCGCTTCTTCCTGATCGTGGGGATCGTGCTGAGCATCACTCTGGTCCAGCGTGATCTTCTGCTTGACCCAAGCCAGCAAAACATTCTGACCGGTCTTGCTGTGCGCTTCGGCCAGATTATGGATTTTTCGATCAGTCCGGTGCGCTTCCTTGTCCTTTCATTGCCGTCTGGACTGCCCGCCAGTCACTTGGTCAATGTCCAGATTGTCGCGGCGCTGGCCTATCTTATCTCTATTGTGGGCGTGCTTGCCTTCACCATGTCGACGCTGTTGGGTTACTGGCCGCGTGGTAGCAAGGCGTTCAATGTCTGGGTCAATTTGCCCAATTTTGACCCGACCAAAGGGATTGATGTCGTGCGCAGGCTCGAACGGGATGCGCAGGTTAACATTCTGTTAGGGATTATCCTGCCATTCTCCTTGCCGGTCTTGCTGCATATCTCGACCTTGCTGGTGCAGCCGATGACATTGGAAACACCGCTGGCGCTGGTATGGGGGGTTGCGCTCTGGGCATTCATTCCGGTCAATCTGATCATGCGCGGTCTGGCCATGTATCGGATCGCACAACTGGTGCGCGCCCAGCGCCGCCGGATTGCCGAGGCCGAAGACGCCATCCCCTTGCCTGCGCGCTCTGCCTATTCCTGATCGCGCTCACGACAGGTGCGCCCGGACCTGCGGCCAGCGACTCTGTGCTGCGACTGGCCTTCTGGCGCGTTGATCTGGGCGGGCGAGGTCCGGGCCATGCCTTGCGCGATATTCTCACCCCTGCTGCAGCGCCCCTGCTCATGGCAAAGCTGATCGCGCATAAGGCCCCTGATATCCTGGTACTGTCTGGCCTTGATCATGACCATGCGCTGGTTGCGCTACACGCGTTTCGTGAGCTGATCGCAGAGCAGGGGCATGACTTCCGCTATCTTTACGCAAAGCCGCCAAATTCGGGGCTGCTGACCGGCCTGGCGCCTGCCGAGCCATCGCGCCCCACCCATCCGGATGATCCGCATGGATATGGCCATTTCCGGGGTGCGGGCGGCTTGGCCCTGTTGTCGCGCGTCACGATTGTCGACGCCGACGCGCAGGATTTCGCGACCTTCCTGTGGCAGGATCTGCCCGATGCGCAGCTGCCACAGATGACAGCGCAGCGCCAACCTGTGCAACGCCTGTCCAGCACAGGGCATTGGAATGTGCCGCTAGATCTGGATACAGGCGCGCGGCTGCATTTGCTGATCTATCAGGCAGGCCCGCCCGTTTTCGGCCCGGCCGGGGGTTGGAATCGCGCCCGCAATCATGATGAGACCGCTTTCTGGTTGGCCTATCTCGATCACCGCCTGCCGATGCCACCACCCGAAGCCCCGGTCGTTGTGATCGGGGGCAGCAATCTCGATCCGTTCGATGGCGATGGCCAGCATGACGCCATGCGCGCCCTGATCACCCATCCACGGCTGCAAGACCCGCAACCCGAAAGCCGCGGCGCCGTCGAGGCTGCCTGGACGGCCCGCGATCAGGCCCATCTTGGCCCTGCCGCGCAGGACACTGTGCACTGGCCGCAAGACCCCGGCCCCGGTAATCTGCGCGTCAGCTATATCCTGCCCGATGCCAGCTTGACGGTCATCCGCTCGGGCGTGTTCTGGCCCGGATCAGACAGCCCTGATGCGACGCTTCTGGGCGATCCGGATGATCCGCCCACGCGTCACCGGCTGGTCTGGGTCGATCTGGATGTGAGCGGTCTTGGAGTCCCCAACGATCAGCTTGAGGAATCGCGCCCATGATCAAACATACTGAGCCGCGCAGCGCCGTGCCGGGGCAGGGCGTCATGCGGGAAGCATGCCTTCGGCATGACGATGCGCGGCGGCCTTCGGCCTTGTCCCGCGCTTTGCCGCTGCTCCCGGAGCGCTCAACGTGTTCGTGAACTACTCTAATTGATCAGCCCGGCATGGCGCATGGCCGCATCCATCCCGGCCTTGGCGGCATCGGTCAGGCCCAGCAAGGGCAAGCGTACGTCTTCGCGGCATTTGCCCAGGCGCGAAAGCCCGTATTTCGCGCCTGCCAACCCCGGTTCCGCGAAGATCGCGACATGCAGCGGCATCAGCATGTCGTGCAAGTCCAGCGCGCGCGCGTAGTCGCCCGCTAGTGTCGCCTCTTGAAACTGCGCACAGAGCCGCGGCGCGACATTAGCCGTCACCGAGATACAGCCCACGCCGCCCTGTGCATTGAAGCCCGGCGCTGTGGCATCTTCGCCGGACAGCTGAATGAAATCCGGCCCGCAGGTCATGCGTTGCAGGCTGACGCGCTCCAGCTTGCCAGTGGCATCCTTGACCCCGATGATGCGCGGCAATTCTGCCAGCCGCCCCATGGTTTCGGGGGTCATGTCCACGACCGACCGGCCGGGAATGTTGTAAATGATGATCGGCAGATCGCAGCAATCATGCAAGGCCGTGAAATGCGCGATCAGGCCTGCCTGCGTGGGCTTGTTGTAATAAGGCGTCACAATCAGCGCCGCATCCGCCCCGACCTGTTCAGCATGGCGCATGAAACCGACAGCTTCGATGGTGTTGTTCGATCCGGCCCCTGCAATCACGGGCACGCGCCCGGCAGCGGCCTTGACCACTTCCTCGATCACGCGCTCATGTTCGGCATGGCTGAGCGTCGGGCTTTCCCCGGTCGTGCCCACAGGCACCAGCCCGTGCGAACCCTCGGTGATCTGCCACTCGACAAGCGCTTGCAGGGCGTCAAGGTCCAGTTCTCCGTCCTTCAGCGGCGTGACCAATGCCGGAATGGAACCCTTGAACTTCATTTGCGCCTCCCTGACCTGCACACCACCACAGCCAGATGACAGATGCGGTTGCGCAAATGTGTCTTGCTGCCATGATCGACGCGGTTAGAACTATCACAAATGAGTTTCAAGCTGAAAAGACGCCTCTTCATGCCCATGCTGCTCACGGCCGGTCTGCGCAAGAGCGTTGCCTTGGCCTGTCTTCTCCTCGGTTTCACAGCGCCAGCCCTGTCGCAAGAGACGCCACCACCTTCTCGGGCGGCGGGCCAGTTGAGCGCGGCGCTGCAGGCCGCTGCTGACGGTCGCAGTAATGCGGCCCTGCACGCGGCCCAACAGATCGGCCCGATTGCCGCCGATCTGGTCCAATGGCGCGCTTTGCGTGCGGGTCACGGGGCGCTCGAAGACTATGTCGCGTTTCTCGAAACCAACTCGCATTGGCCATTGATCAATCAGGTCCGCCGCCCGGCCGAGCACAAGATTGCGAACCAGAGCGCCGCTGATATCCTTGCCTACTTCCAGAGCAATCCACCGATCACGGAAACCGGGCAGATCGCGCTGGTCTTTGCCCTGCTTGAAACCGGAGATCGCACAGAGGCCGAAGCGATCGCCCAACGGCTTTGGCGCGAAGAACAGCTATCCGGCGACAGTGAGTTGCGGCTGTTGCGCAATTTCGAAGCAGCGCTTGCGCCCCATCATGCGGCCCGCGTGGATATGCTGCTCTGGGCCGGGGATCGTAATGGCGCGCAACGCCATCTTGCGCGGATTGATGACGGCTTGCGCGACGTCGCGCAGGCGCGCATTGCCCTGCAAGAGGGCCGCGCGGATGTGACTGCGCTGGTGCAGGCCGTGCCAGAGAGCTTGCAGACTGATCCTGGCCTGATGCATGACCGGTTTCAGTTTCGCATGCGCGCCGGCAATCACGAGGGCGCAGCCGAGTTGATCCTTGCCCAATCGCGCGATCCTGCGGGTTTGGGGGTGGCTGATGCCTGGGGGCCCCGGCGGATCTTTCTGGTGCGGCAAGCGCTCTCGAATGGCGATTTTCAACTGGCCTATGACCTGGCGACACCGAACGGTCTGCAGGATGGGCTGAGCTATGTGGATCTGGAATTCCTGTCCGGATTTATCGCGCTGGAATATCTGGGCCAGCCAGATACAGCGCTGAACCATTTCCGGTCGCTGCGGGTGCGCAGTTCCAGCCCGATCAGCCTGGGCCGTGCCGGTTTCTGGGAAGGGCGCGCCCATGAGCACTTGGGCGATGCCATTTCCGCGCAGGCGGCCTATGAATTCGGCGCCGAGCATCAGAGCGGGTTTTACGGGCAATTGGCCGCAGACCGTCTTGGCCTGTCGCTTGACCCGCAGCTGGTGGGAGGGCCGGCTTATCCCCATTGGCGCGACACAGCGCTGGCGCAATCGGACCTGTTGCAAGCCACTTTATTGCTGCATGAGGCCGGAGAATGGCACGAAGCGCGCCGTTTTGTCATGTTCCTTGCGCGCCAGCTGGAAACCGAGGCCGAACTAGGCGCACTCTCGGATCTGATGCTGGCGATGAAGGAGCCCAATTTCGCGCTCAACATTGCCAAGATCGCTGTGCAATCCGAAATCGTGCTGCCGCGCGCCTATTTCCCGTTGACGGATCTGAAAACCGCTGACCTGCCAGTGCCGATGGATCTGGTCAAGGCGATCGCCCGGCGCGAAAGCGAATTTGATCCAGCCGTGGTCAGCCCGGCAGATGCGCGCGGATTGATGCAGGTGCTTCCGGGCACAGGGCAGATGATGGCCACAAAATTGGGTCTGCCCTTTCAAGCCGCCGATCTGACCCGCG
>SKIM01000136.1 GCA_007116445.1 Natronohydrobacter sp. | reverse complement strand
TCGACGCGCGGCTGAGCAATCTTGCAGTGATCGTGCCGGGCATCACCGGTGCTGTCTCGGTCACCGGCACGGCACGCGACACGGGCGGGGCCTTTGCGCTGGATCTGGGCCTGACCGGGCCTGCGGGGCTTGCCGTGCAGGTTGCGGGCAGCGTGGGCACCGATCTGACCGGCAATCTGCGCGCCACAGGCCGCACGGATCTGGCGCTGATAAATCCCCGGCTGGAACCGCGTTCGATCCAGGGGCCTGCGCAATTCGACGTCACGCTGAACGGCCCGCTGGCACTGTCATCGCTATCGGGCACCGCCGAGGCGAATGGTGTGTCGGTGGTCCTGCCGCGCAACAACCTGCGCCTGACAGATGTCGCGGCTACCGCACAGATACAAGGCCCGCGCGTGACTGTTGCGCTGCGCGGCGGGGCGGCCACGGGTGGGCGTCTGGGGCTTGAGGGAACGATCAATATCGCAGGCCCCATCACCGGCAATTTGCGCGCCAGCCTTGACGCATTGCGCATCGTCAATCCGCAACTCTTCGAGACTACGGTCAGTGGCAATGTCGCGATTGACGGAAATCTGACGCAAGGGCCGAATATCACTGGCGCGCTGTCGCTTGATCGCACCGAAATCCGCATTCCGCGGGTGGGCCTGGCAGGGCGCGGCTATGTCCCGTCCAATCTGACCCATCAGGGCGATACCGCGGGCGCGCGGATCACGCGGGACCGGGCCGGGATCTTCGCGGGCGAAACCTTTGGCCGCGTGCCCAATCCGTCGCGTCTGGATCTGAGCATCGACGCGCCGGGGCGTATCTTCCTGCGCGGGCGCGGGCTGGATGCAGAGCTTGGTGGCGCATTGCGGCTGACGGGGACGACAGCAGATGTCATTCCCATTGGTCAGTTCAACCTGATCCGGGGACGGCTGGACCTGCTGGGCAATCGCTTCGATCTGAACGAGGGGTTTGCCAGCCTTCAGGGTGATTTCATGCCCTTCATCCGCTTGATCGCTTCGACCGAGCGGGCAGGGGTGACAGCGCGGATCGTGCTGGAAGGGCGTGCCAATGAACCAGAGCTCCGCTTTGAGTCCACCCCGGAACTGCCCGAGGAAGAAATCGTCTCGTTGCTGTTGTTCGGACGCGGGTTCGAGACGCTGTCGCTGTTTCAGGCGGCGCAGCTCGCCTCGTCCCTCGCCACGCTTTCGGGGCGCAGCGAAGGGGTGGTCGAGCGGTTGCGCCAGAATATCGGGCTTGATGATCTCGACCTGCGCACGTCGGAAGATGGCGAAACTTCGGTCCGGCTGGGGCGCTATCTGACCGAGAATATCTACACCGATGTCGAAGTCAGTCAGGAAGGGCGCAGCGAAGTGTCGATCAATATCGACCTGACCACCTCGCTGACCGCGCGGGGCCGGGTTGATAACGAGGGCCGTGCCGGTATAGGGCTGTTCTTCGAGCGTGATTACTGAGAAAGGCCCGCCGCGATGATCCGTGTTGAGGAAAAGGACGGCATCTGGACGCTGACGCTGGAGCGCGCGGAAAAGGCCAATTCCCTGACTGCAGAGATGTTGCAGCAACTTTGCGATCTGGTCGATGCCGCGGGTCAGGCACAGGCGCGTGCGATGATCCTGACAGGTGCGGGCCGCGTGTTCAGCGCAGGTGCCGATCTGGACGAGGCGCGCGCCGGACTTGCGACCTCGCCGCTTTGGGAAGCGTTGTCGGCGCGGATCGCGGCGGCGGATTGCCTGACCATCGCGGCGCTGAATGGCACATTGGCAGGCGGGGCTTTCGGGATGGCGCTGGCCTGCGACCTGCGCATCTGCGTGCCAGAAGCGAAATTCTTTTACCCTGTGATGAAACTCGGCTTCCTGCCGCAACCCTCCGATCCGGGGCGGCTTGCGGGCTTGATTGGGCCTGCGCGCGCCAAGATGATCCTGATGGCCGGGGCGAAGATCACCGCTGATGAGGCCCGCGACTGGGGGCTGATCGAGCGCATTCTGCCGCGCGAGGCTTTGCTGCCAGAGGCGATGTCCCTATGCACGGATGCGCAGGGCGCACGGCTTGCACATATTGCCGCGATCAAGCGGCTGGTGCCCTGAGTTTTCGCTTTGCCGATCTGCTGCGCGACGGTATGCATGCGGCCATGAACAGGCTTCTGCATCATGTCGCGCTTTTGATCGCGGCGCTTTCGCTGGGGCTGGCCAGTATTGGCCATGCGACAGCACGGCATCAGGCCCCCGGCGCATTGAGCATGGTCATCTGCACAGGCTACGGTCTGGTGCGGATCTCGCTTGATGCCGACGGCAACCCGGTCGAGCAGAGCCTGCCCTGTCCCGATTGTGTCATGTCAAACGCGATGCTGGTGCCCGGGAGCGCAATTGCCCCGAGCCCTGAGACATTCGCCTCGGCGCAGCATGTCTTGTCGCGTGGGCTGGCGCAGCCCTGCGCCGCGGGGCAATGGCATGACAGTCGCGCACCCCCGTCTTCTGGTTGATCGTCGCCCTCTCGAACAGATCCTCTAGGAGTATATGATGAAACGGATTTTCCTGTCTGCGGCCTGCGCCGCAACCCTGAGCCTGCCTGCATTCGCCTGCGAAGGCCTGAATGTCACTGATCCCTATGCCCGCGCGTCCACGGCGATGTCGCAATCGGGTGCGGCCTTCATGGAATTTGTCAACTCTGGCACTTCCGACTGCCGTGTTGTCGGTGCGCGATCAGACGCGGCCGCGCGTGTCGAACTGCATACTCATATCGAAAATGAGGCCGGTGTGATGCGCATGGTCGAGGTTGAAGAAGGCTTCCTGATCCCGGCGGGGGGCAGCTATATGCTCGCGCGCGGCGGGGACCATCTGATGTTCCTTGGCCTGACCCAGCCGCTGTCACATGGTGACGAGATCACCGTGACACTGGTCTTCGAAGACAGTGACGATCTCGAGATCACCATGCCCGTCGATCTTGAGCGTATGCCCGCGCATGGTCATTCCCATGGCCACTCGCACGGCCATTCCCACGGGCACGCGCATTGAGCCTGCTACAGGTTTGCTGAACCGACGCTGCGCGCCTGTCGCGCAGCGTATTTGCCCGCAGAGTCAACGCCTTGGCGTGCTACAGGGCCCGCCATCCGATATCGCGGCGGCAAAAGCCATCGGGCCAGTCGATACGGTCCACCATCCCATAGGCGCGCGCCTGTGCCTCTGCCAGGGTTGCTCCGCGCGCAGTGATGCCCAGCACGCGCCCGCCATTGGCAAGAACGCGCCCGGCTTGGGCCTTGGTGCCTGCGTGAAAGACCATATGGGCGCTATCTTCGGGGCAGGCCTCCAGCCCCTTGATCTCGCTCCCCTTCGCATATGCGCCGGGATACCCTTGCGCCGCCATCACCACGCAAAGCGCATGATCTTCGGCCCAGTTGACCGCCATCTTCTGCAGTCGCCCTTCGGCACAGGCCAGCATTAGATCGAGCGCCTGCCCGCCGAGCCGCAGCATCAGCACCTGACATTCCGGGTCGCCAAAGCGGGCGTTGTATTCCACCAGCCGCGCTTGCCCGTCCTTGATCATCAGCCCGGCATAGAGCACGCCCTGATAGGGCATCCCGCGCCGCGCCATTTCGGCCATGGTGGGGTGGATGATCTGGGCCATCGCAGCCTCGGCAATCGCGTTGGTCAGCACCGGTGCGGGGGAATAGGCGCCCATGCCGCCGGTGTTGGGGCCAGTATCGCCGTCGCCCACGCGCTTGTGGTCCTGCGCCGTGCCAATCGCCAGACAGGTGTTGCCATCGACAAGCACGAAGAAGGATGCTTCTTCGCCCTCCATGAATTCCTCGATCACGACTTCGGCCCCCGCCGCGCCGAATTCGCCGCCGAACATCAGGTCAATGGCCGCTTCGGCCTCGGCCTCGGTCATGGCGATGATCACACCCTTGCCTGCGGCAAGGCCGTCGGCCTTGATCACGATGGGCGCGCCTTGTTCGCGGATATAGGCGCGCGCAGCCTGAGCATCCGTGAAATGCGCATATCCCGCTGTGGGGGCATTGACGGCAGCGCAGATTTCCTTGGTGAAGGCTTTCGATGCCTCCAGCCGCGCGGCGGCGGCCGAAGGGCCGAAGCAGGCGATCCCGGCGGCGCGCAGCGCATCGGCGACGCCAGCGGCCAGCGGGGCCTCGGGGCCGATCACCACGAAATCAATGGCATTGTCGCTGCAAAACTCGACGACTTGCCCACCGTCGCAGATATCGAGATCGGCGCATTCCGCCAGCGCTTCCATCCCCGCATTGCCCGGCGCGCAGATCAGCCGGTCGCATTTGGGGTTTTGCAAGATCGCCCAGGCCAGCGCATGTTCCCGCCCGCCACTGCCCAGAACCAGAATATTCATTGCCCGCCCTCTCTTGGCCAATCCGCCCGCGCGTTCTAGGGTGGCAGCGCCGCCATGACAAGGATGAGACGCGCAATGGATCTGATCGACGAGCCCCCCAGCAACACCCCGGAATTCTCGGTCTCCGAGATTTCAGGCGCGGTCAAGCGCGTGTTAGAGGGGGAATTCGGGCGCGTGCGGGTGCGCGGCGAAGTGGGGCGCGTGGTCATCGCGCGCACTGGCCACATGTATTTCGACCTGAAGGATGACCGGTCCGTGATCGCCTCGGTCAGCTGGAAAGGGCAGGTCGCGAAGATGGAGGTGCGGCCCGAAGAAGGCATGGAGGTCATCGCCACGGGCCGCCTGACCACTTTCGCGCCGCAGTCGAAATACCAGCTTCAGGTCGAAAGCGTAGAGCCTGCGGGCGCGGGCGCGCTGATGGCGATGCTGGAAAAACGCAAGGCCGCGCTCGCCGCCGAAGGGCTTTTTGCCGCAGAACGCAAGCGCCGCTTGCCCTTTCTGCCGCGCGTGATTGGCGTCGTGACCTCGCCGCAGGGCGCTGTGATCCGTGACATCCTGCATCGTTTGCACGATCGCTTCGGGGTGCATGTCCTGCTCTGGCCCGTCGCTGTGCAGGGGCAGGCCTGCGCGCCACAGGTCGCGCGCGCCATCGCGGGCTTCAACGCGCTGCCTGAAGGGGGGGCTATCCCGCGTCCCGATGTGATCATCGTCGCGCGCGGTGGCGGCTCGATTGAAGATCTCTGGGGGTTCAACGAGGAAATCGTCGTGCGGGCGGCAGCGGCGAGTGCCGTCCCGCTGATCTCGGCCGTGGGGCATGAAACCGACACAACGCTGATCGACTTCGCCGCTGATCAGCGCGCGCCCACACCCACGGCTGCGGCGGAAATGGCGGTGCCTGTGCAGGCTGATCTGAGCGCCCATCTGCGCACGCTTGACGCGCGGCTGATCCGCGTGGGCGCACAGGCCGTCAGCCAGCGCCGACAGCGCCTGCAAGACCTGTCGCGCGCCATCCCCCGGCCCGAGGCGCTGCTTGCGCCAGCGATCCAGCGTCTCGACCAGTCCGCAGACCGTTTTCCGGGCAGTTTGCGCGCGCTGATCACAGCGAAGACCCAAGCCCTGCGCAGTGCCAGCGCCGGGCTGCGCCCCGCAACGATCACTGCCGAAATCGCCAAAGGGCGCGAACGTCTGGATGCCCGCACCGCGCGCGCCGCGCGCGCCATGGTCGCTGTGCTGGAGCGTCGGAACACGCGGCTGGCCGGGCTGGAGCGTCTGCGCCAGT
>SKIM01000347.1 GCA_007116445.1 Natronohydrobacter sp. | reverse complement strand
TGCGCGCGGAAATCAGCCAGCGGCGTACGCTTGATATAGCCTCCGCTCGTGATGGTGACGACCATATCCTCACGCTCGATGAGATCCTCGTCCTCCATATCGCCCGCCCAGTCGACGATCTCGGTCCGGCGCGGGACAGCGAAGAGCTCGCGCACTTCCGCCAGTTCTGTGCTGATGATCTCCATCACGCGAACGCGCGAGCGCAGGATATCGAGGTAATCCTTGATCTTGGCGGCGAGCGCTTCCAGCTCGTCCGTGACTTCCTTGACGCCCATCGCAGTCAACCGCTGCAGCCGCAGCTCCAGAATTGCGCGCGCCTGCACTTCCGACAGGTTATAGGTGCCATCATCGTTCATCGTATGGCTGGGATCATCGATCAGCCGGATATAGGCCGCGATATCCGCCGCAGGCCAACGCCGCGTCATCAGTTTCTCGCGCGCCTCTGCGGGATCGGCCGAGGACCGGATCGTGGCCACCACCTCATCAACATTCGACACCGCCACAGCCAGACCGCAAAGCACATGGCTGCGCTCGCGCGCCTTGTTCAACTCATAGGCTGTGCGCCGCGTCACAACCTCCTCGCGGAAACCGATAAAGGCCGTCAGGAAATCGCGCAGGGCAAGCTGTTCAGGCCGCCCCGCATTCAGCGCCAGCATGTTGCAGCCGAAAGAGGTCTGCATCGGGGTGAAGCGGAACAGCTGATTAAGCACCACATCCGGCGTCGAATCGCGCTTGAGTTCAACCACCACCCGCACGCCCACGCGGTCAGATTCATCCGCGACCGAAGCGATGCCTTCGATCTTCTTTTCGCGCACGGCATCCGCGATCTTTTCCACCATGGTGGATTTGTTCACCTGATAGGGAATTTCGTCGATGATGATGGCGAAACGATCCTTGCGGATCTCCTCGATATGCGTTTTCGCCCGGATCACGACCGAACCGCGCCCTTCGAGATAGGCCTTGCGCGCGCCCGACCGGCCCAGAATGATCCCGCCTGTGGGGAAATCCGGTGCAGGCACATAGTCGATCAGATCCGCACTGCTCAGATCCGGGTTCTCGATCAGCGCCAGCGTTGCGTCGATCACCTCGCCCAGATTATGCGGCGGGATATTCGTCGCCATCCCGACCGCGATCCCGCCTGCACCATTGACCAGCATATTGGGAAAGCGCGCGGGCAGCACGGTTGGTTCACGGTCGCGCCCGTCATAATTGTCCTGAAAATCAACCGTATCCTTGTCGATATCGGCCAGCAGATAGGCCGCGGATTTGTCCATCCGCACTTCGGTATAGCGCATGGCAGCGGCGTTATCGCCATCCATCGAGCCGAAATTGCCCTGCCCGTCCAGCAGCTTCAGCGACATCGAAAACGGCTGCGCCATCCGCACGAGCGCATCATAGATCGCGCTGTCGCCATGCGGGTGATATTTCCCCATCACATCACCAACCGCGCGGGCCGACTTGCGATAGGGCTTGTCATGTGTGTTGCCGGATTCGTGCATTGCATAAAGAATACGCCGGTGCACAGGTTTTAAGCCGTCGCGCAAATCAGGGATCGCCCGGCTGACGATCACACTCATCGCGTAATCGAGATAAGAGGCGCGCATTTCCTGAGTGATCGAAACACTCGGACCACCAGGGTTAGCAGGCGGGGTTTCGTCCATGTTTTCAGGGGGTTCCGGGGCGTCGCTCACATTGTCCTCGCAGCTTTGTCACATGCTCTAGATGTGGTTTGCGCTACTCTATCAGAACCACGATATGGGGTGCAATGCTGCTTTCCCCCGCAATATGGCAGCCACGCAGATCGAGTGCCAACAACATGTTTTCATTGAAAATTATCATCTCTCTGGCATGATTCGAGCAGCACTGACGAAAGCAGAGGTGACTGATGGAAAGAAGCGAAGTCGAGCTGATGCTCAAGGGCTATGGGCTGACGACGGCGGAAATGATCTACCGCATGCCCGATCATACCCATGTTCTGAACAGCTTTGTCTGGCAGGATTATGATCTCGCGCCGGATTATCCCAGATTATTCGAATTCATCGAATTCTGGCAGGACAGTATCGACGGGCCACTCCATAGTGTCCGGTTCACCCATCGCAAGCGGCTCTGTGCCGGGGAATGGCGCCATGTTGTCGGCGAATTCGAGGTTGGAAAATTTTCGCGCCGTGACCTGAGACTGCATTAACGCAGACGCAGGCTGATCAACCACAGCGCGGCAATCCCGAATGATGCTACCGCGTTCCAGCTCGCCATGGACAGGCCCAGGAGTTCCCAAGCCACTTCGTCACAGCGCACGACCGGGGCGGCCATGATCTGCGCAAGCAATTCCTCGGCGCTCAGGCCAGTGATATCGCCGACAGCGCAATTGGCCGGGCCCGGCCACCAGCCACGCTCGACGCCGGTATGATACACGGCAATCCCGCCTGACGTCGACGCCCCGGCCGCCCCGATCAGGGCAAAAACAGCCCCGCCAAAGACCAGCGCCCCCGCCCCGACAAGCGCCACGAGATGCGGCCAGCGTTGCCACAGACACAAGGGACAGGGCGCCATGCCACCCAGATGCTCGAAAGCCAGCGCACCGACCAGCAATCCGATCGATCCAGCCAAGGCAACAAGTTGCAGCTTCTTCCGCATCACAGATACCGCACCGCGATGAATCCCCCCACCAGAAGCACCATCAGCACCGTGAAAACCAATCCCAACCGCGCCTCGATAAAATCCCGGATCGGCGGCCCAAATTTCCACAAAAGTGCCGCCACAATGAAGAAACGGAAAGCCCGCGCCACCAGAGAGGCGATCATGAACACCCAGATATTCAGCGCCGTAGCGCCTGACAGGATGGTGATGACCTTGTATGGGAAAGGCGTTACCCCTGCGATCAACACCGCCCATGCGCCCCATTCATTATAGCGCGCCTGAAATTCGGCGAAATAGGCGTCCTTGCCGTAGAATTCAAGCACCGGGCGTCCCAATGTCTCGAATGCGCCATAGCCGATGGCGTAGCCCGCAAGCCCCCCGGCAACCGACGCCACCGTCGCCACAGCCGCAATCACGAAGGCGCGTGACGGGCGCGCAACGATCATCGCGATCATCAACACATCGGGTGGAATCGGAAAGACCGAGCTTTCGATGAAAGCCACAAATGCGAGCGCCCAAAGCGCACGCGGATGGCGCGCCAGTGACAGGGTCCAGTCATAAAGCTTGCGGATCACGGCAACCAGCCTCTTTCAACCTTGTAAAAATATCCCGGGGTGTGGGGCAGAGCCCCACGAACCTCGCTTCCGTGTCAGACAGTGGGCAAGCGCAGGCCGATCACCTCCAGCCCCCAGCGCACCAGATCATTAAGCACTGCATCCGACGCTACGTTGAAGGCTTGCACCACATCCAGCGTCTCGGTCGAGGCCGCTGGCGCCAGCCCCTGAAAACTGCGCCGCGCCAGCACCCGTGCGTCGCTCTCTCGCACCATCCGCGCCACCAGCCGGATCCGGGTAGTGACCGACTGACCATCCGCAGACAATTCGGCCTGAAAGTCCGTGATTTCTGACAAAAGCGCGAAATCACCCGTCCCGCCAAGCGGTCGGCGACCGACGAAAGCCAGAGCTTCAGTGTCTTCGAAAGCCCGCAGCATTACAGTCTGAAACATCAAAGGGGCCTTGTCCGACCAGCGCACCCCAGGGAGATAGAGCGACTGGACCGCATTTGGCTTGATCAGGATGCGGTCGATATCCAGCGCGCCCGAAGTCGTCGGCGGCTCGATGCTCAGCGCGCGTTGCAGCATGCGTCCGGCCTGTGGCAAATCAGGGGCGCGCAGCTCAAAAGCATCCAGTGGCGTCGTCGCATCCCCGAGCGCAGAGAGCGCGCCGCAGCCCGAAAGCAGCGTCATGCTGCCAGCACTGAACAGAAATCCACGTCTTGAAAAGGTCATCGTCTGAACTCCGGGGTCTGGCGATTGAGCAGGAAGCGCGCCGGATCGCGTTCGATCTGGCGCGTCAGGCGGTCGAGATTGCTGATCAGTCCGCGTGTTTCGCGCGCGAGCTGCGTGATATTGGGCAGGCCCGATGTCGTGAATTCGCGTACAGGCACGGAACTGTCGCGCACCATGCGGCCCAGATCATCAAAGGCCCGCGCGGCACTTTCCGCAGTGCGCCGCAAATCTGCCGTGACAGTGGGAATATCGGCCGACACCGAATCCACCGCCTGCCCCAGCCGGTCCAGCACAGCGCGCAGATCTTCGGTGATCTGACCCATGTCCTCATTGATCACCCGGTCCGCACCGATAAAGGCGCGCTCGGCTGCTTCGATCGCCCCTTCGCTGGTCGCAAGCGCCCGATTGACCGCAGAGAGGGTGACATTGGCGCTCGCGAAGGTTTCAGTGACCTGGTCCAACGTGCGCAGCCCGGTTTCACTGAACGCTTCCACCCGCCCCGAGACCGCTTCCAGATCCGCGCCGACAGTTGACACGACGCGGCGAATATCTGCAGTCGCGAGCCGCACATCCTGCATGATCACCGGCAGGTCAGTCTCAGCAATCTCGGCAACCGAGTTGGCGGCAACCGTGGCGGCCTGCACCATTTCGCGCGCCTCGGCAACCAACGCGGCCCCGTCCCCCGCCACCAGCGTATCGACATTGCGCGACATCGACTCAAGCGCCTCCAGCGCCGTATCCGCCCGCGCCATCAGCGGCTCCAGCCGCTCCAGCGCCGGGTCCAGCGCCTCGATACGCTGCGTGGCCGCAGCCCCGGTGCGCTGGAACTCGGCGAACAAGTCCTGCGCCTCACGCGACAGGGCTGTGACTTCATCGCCGACCTGATCCGCCGCGCGCCGCAGATCGGTGACCATGGCGCCCAGCTCTTCCTGAACGAACACATCCACGCCTTGCAGGGTCGCGGTGCCCGTCTCGAAGGTGATCCGCGATTCCGTCGCCAGCAGCGCGATTTCGTCAATCGCGAATTGAAGCGCTTCGACCGTGCGTTCCGCCTGCAGCAGGATCGGGGTCAGATTATCGCTGAATTCAGCAAAAACCTCGGTTGCAGCGGCAATTGTATCGGTAAATCCCGCGAAATTATCCAATGCGCGCGTGACTTCCCCGGTCGAGGTTTCGACATTGAGCAGAATAGTCTCGACCTTTCTCTGATTGTCTTCGCCCAGCAACCGATTGACCTGTTCGAGCACTTGCAAGGTTTCATCGAGAATGCGTGGCGCGCCCTCGGTCAGGGACTGGATCGTCGAACGCCCGGCCTCAAGACGTGGGATATCTGTGCGGTCATTGATCAGCGGTGCGTCGGGGCTGCCAGTAGAAATCGCCACGAAAGAAACCCCGGTGATCCCGGAACTGTCCACTGTCGCAACCGAATCCGCGCGCACAGGCGTCGCGCGGTCAACCTCGAGCATCACCACGACTGCCCCGTCGCCATCTGCCGAGAGCCGAACATCTGTCACCTGCCCGACCGGCAATCCCGCAAATCGCACATCTGCTGCGCGTGACAGACCAGAGACGGAGTCAAAGCGGACTTCGTAATAAGCGAATTGCCGGTCGAGCTGGAATTTCCCGAAAGCGAGGAAAAACCCGAGGATACCGAGAAACCCCAGCACGGCAAAGATGCCGATCAGCGCGTAATTGGCCTTGGTTTCCATCGCTCAAGCACTCCTTTCGAGTGTGTCAACAGCGGCACGCGCGCGCGGCCCGTGGAAATATTCATGCACCCAAGGGTGCTCGATATGCAGCATTTCCTGCATGGTGCCGGTATACATGACCCGCTTTTCAGCAAGAACAGCGATCCGGTCACAGGTTGCATGCAGACTGTCAAGATCATGGGTGACCATGAAGACAGTCAGCCCCAGCGTCTCGGACAGGGCCTTGATCAGCTCGTCGAAGGCGGCGGCACCAATCGGGTCAAGCCCGGCCGTTGGCTCGTCGAGGAACACGATCTCGGGATCAAGCGCCAGCGCCCGTGCAAGCCCTGCGCGCTTGCGCATGCCGCCCGACAACTCGGAGGGGTACTTCCCGCCCGCAGCATAGGGCAGCCCGGACATAGAAATTTTCAGATCCGCCAGCTCCGCGCGCAGTTTGGCGTTCAGGTCGGGCAGAGTGCGCATCGGCACTTCGACATTCTCGCGCACAGTCAGGCTGGAAAACAACGCGCCATCCTGAAACATCACCCCCATACGCGCATCAATCGCACGACGCTCGGATTCAGAGCAGTTCAGCGCATCCTGCCCGAAAATGCGGATCGATCCGCCCTGCGGCGGGCGCAGCCCTGCAATGCAGCGCAAGAGCACGGATTTCCCGGTCCCGGAACCACCGACCACCCCCAGCACCTCGCCGCGATAGACATCGAGATCGAGATTGTCATGCACCCGCGTCGTGCCAAACTGGTTGATGATGCCGCGCAATTCGATGACCGTTTCCGCCATGGCTCAGATCCCCAGTATCGCGAAAAAGACCGAAAACAGCGCATCGGCCACGATCACCATGAAGATCGCGCGCACGACGGCGCTGGAGGTCTGGGTGCCAAGGCTTTCGGCATTGCCGCCCACCTGCATGCCCGCATGACAACCGATCACCCCGATGATCAGCGCGAAAACCGGGGCTTTCACGAAACCCACGATGACATGATCGAGGCTGGTATCATCAAGCAGTCGGGACAGGAACATGCCCGGCGAGATGCCCAATTCGATCCAGGCCATCATCGCGCCGCCAAACAGCCCCATGACATTGGCGATCATTCCAAGGATCGGCAGGACGATCAACAATGCCAGAATGCGCGGCACGAAAAGTGCCACGGCCGGGTCAATTGCAAGTGTGCGCATCGCGTCGACTTCTTCGCGCATTTTCATCGATCCGATGGCGGCGGTGAAGCTTGATGCAGTGCGCCCGGCCACGATGATCGCCGTCAGCAAGATCCCCAGCTCTCGCAGGATCGAGATCGCGATCAGGTCGACCACGAAAATCTCGGCCCCGAACTGGCGCAGCTGTACAGAGCCCTGAAAGGCCAGAACAACGCCGATCAGAAACCCCATCAGCGCGACGATGGGGACAGCCTTCCAGCCGACCTGATGACAGTGATGCACCAGCGCCGTGACGCGGAAGTCCGATGGATGGCGCAGCAGATAGGCCAGCTTGGCCAGAAACAGGCCCAGCATGGCCAGAACCTGCGTGAAACCCGCCAGAGCCGCGACGACCTGCCGTCCCAGCCGGTCGAACCAACCCATCGCGCTGAGCTTTGTGGCCACCACCTTATCCGGTTTCGGCATGGATCCTGCAACCCGGTCGAGCACGGCTTGGTGATCCGCGCTCTGCCCTGACAAGCTCAGCCCCCCTCCCTGTGCGCGCAGCCTGGCATCGAGCTGCACCAGCAGATACGCGCCTGCCGTGTCCAGCTTGTCCAGCGCGCCAAGGTCGAACAGGGCGTCAGCACCGTCAAGCGCGTCGAAATGTTCCAGCACATCCGACAGCGTGCGCACAGTCAGCTGACCCGACAAAGCCCAGCGACCCGCACCTTGTGGCGACAGACTGGCCCCCGGACGGGAGGCAGATCGCGATAAGGATGTCTCGGCTGCTTGCGACACTCGCGCTCCACTGGTTCAGGGCCCTGCGCCCACGTCTAGAATGCTTCGCGGGCCTTTGCCAGTGGATCCGACACAAATCTCCGCGCCCTTGCCATTTCGACACGCCCCGGTATCCTGTAACCTGTCGGGGAAACAGGAGCTTTCGGATTGAACCATCCCGCAAAAGGCGCGGCAAAGACACCCTATTCGACACTGCCCGCGCATGCTTTCTGGCGCAGCGCTGTCGCCGAAGGGGGGCTGGACAGGCTGTCGGAGATATGGCGGCCGAAATTCACCGTCGCACCAACCGAGCCGATCGCCACATTCGGATCGTGCTTCGCGCAAGCTATAGGGCCTGCCCTGCATCGTGCCGGGCTGACCTGGCAGATATGCGAAAAACCGCCCCGCACGACGCCGCGAGACCTGGCGCGCGCCTATGGCTACGGGCTGTTCTCTGCGCGCACCGGGAATATCTACACACCGACGCTCTTGCTGCAATGGCTTGAATGGGCGCTGGAGCGACGGGTTCCCCCCACCGAAGTCTGGATCGAAGGTAACGGGCTGCGCGACCCTTTCCGCCCGCGCCTTGAACCTGCGCCCTTTGAAACCGAAAAAGAGCTTTTCAAGATGCGCGATGTCACGCTCAGGGCGCTGCGCAAGAGCATCACCGACGCCCGCGTCCTGGTTTTCACACTCGGCCTGACAGAACGCTGGATCCACGCCGCGCGCGGCTACGAATATCCGCTCTGCCCTGGAACGGCGGCGGGCCAATTCGACCCGACCAAACATCACGCGGCCCCGCTCGACTTCAACGCGGCGCTGCGCGCCATGCGCAAGGCGCTGGATCTGATGCGCAGCCTCAACCCCGAGCTGCGCTTCATTCTGACTGTTTCGCCCGTTCCGCTCAGCGCCACGGCGAGCGGGGCGCATGTGCTGACCGCCACTATGGGCGCAAAGGCCGTGCTGCGCGCAGTCGCCGGGCAACTGGCCGAAACACGCCGCGACACAGACTATTTCCCGTCCTATGAGCTGATCACAAGCCCGGTGACTGCAGGACGCTTCTTTGCCACCGATCACCGCTCGGTCACGCCCGCAGGTGTGGATTTCGTCATGCAGCATTTCTTCACAGGGCTTGGGCTTGACCCGGTGCCAGTGGCCCTACCCCCGGCGCCCAGCCGGAGAAACCGGGCAGCCGCATCGCAGAAAGAAATCTGCGACGAGGAAATTCTGAGCGCATTCAGGCCGCGCCGATGATCCGGGTCTGCATCATCGGCAACAGCCATGTCGCGGCTCTCAAGCATGGCGCGGAGAGCCTTTGCAAACGCCATCCCGACCTGCAGTTGGGATTTTTTGCCGCACGCTCGAACAAGACGGGCGGGCTTGCAGTCGCAGACGGGGTCTATCGCCCGACAAATGACGCATTGGCCGATCAGCTTGCCCTGACCTCGGGCGGGCAGCGGGAGATAGATCCAACCGACTGGGATGCCTTTCTGATCTACGGTTTCGGCGGACGTCCGCAACCGGGTGATTTCGCCAAGGGTCTGAGCCGGAATTTCCGCCGCGATCTCTTTGCGCAACGCCTCTCGCGCAGTCTGTTGCCGCAGCATCTCAAGGCGCTTCGTGAACTCACCGATGCCCCGGTCTTCGCCGCGCTTGCCCCACTGCTCGCACAGATCCCCGACGCCCGACGCAACCGCTTGCTGCATCACCGCGAAGAGGTGGCGCTTGTGCAGAGCCGGTTTTGCGATCCCTATTCGGCCAGGCTGATCTCACAACCCGACGCCACGACCTACAAGGATCTCTATACTCTTCCCAAATTCAACACACGGTCCGTGCCGCTGGAAAATGCCCATGCAGATGCGGGATCACGTCATGACGACCGCGATCGACAACATATGAATTCGCGATACGGTGTGGTCTGGTGGGAACATTTTTTGCCGATCCTGCAAGCAGCGCTCCCTCAGACGAAACAACTGCAATCAGACAAAACGGCTTTGCCCCTGTCCTTGCGCCGTGTGCTGGGGCTGCAGGATCAGATCGGCTGAATTGGCCTCGTTCATCACGGATGGCTATTTTTGAAAGGATGGCGCACCCAAGAGGATTCGAACCTCTGACCTCTGCCTTCGGAGGGCAGCGCTCTATCCAGCTGAGCTATGGGTGCGGACATGGAAGCGTATACTGCGCAGTCCCGGCCGATGCAATCACCGTTTTCAGGCAAAAAGATCGTGGCACAGTTCCAACGCATCGACCAGCGCATCAACCTCGGCGCGCGTATTGTACATCGCGAAGGACGCGCGACAGGTGGCCGTCACCCCGAGATGCTCCATCAGCGGCGCCGCGCAATGCTGGCCCGCCCGCACGGCAATGCCTTTCTTGTCCAGCACTGTCGAAATGTCATGCGCATGCGCTGCGCCTTCCAGGGTAAAGCTGAAAATCGCGCCCTTGCCCGGTGCTGTGCCCTGGACATTCAGCCAATTCAGCCCTGCAAGGCGCGATTGCGCGTAATCGCGCAGATCGGCCTCATGCGCGGCAATCGCATCCATCCCGATATCCATCATGTAATCCAGCGCGGCGCCGAGCCCGATCTGCTGCACGATGCCGGGGGTTCCCGCTTCGAATTTGTGGGGCGGGTCGTTATAGACCACAGTATCGCGGGTCACATCGCGGATCATGTCGCCGCCGCCCATGAAGGGACGCATTTCGGCCTGACGCTCGCGCACGATATAGATCGCGCCCGATGCCGAAGGGCCATAGAGTTTATGCCCTGTCACAGCGTAGAAATCACAACCCAGCGCCTGCACATCGACCGGCATATGGACGGCCGCCTGCGAGCCATCGACCAGCACAGCCACACCCTTGGCGCGGGCGGCCGCACAGATCGGGGCCACATCGACCACCGTTCCAAGCACATTCGACATATGCGTGATCGCCACAAGCTTCGTGCGCGGGCCGATTGCATCGATCACCGCCTGTGGATCGAGGCTGCCATCTGCCGCGCAATCGACCCATTTGATCACCGCGCCCTGACGTTCGCGCAGGAAATGCCAGGGCACGATATTGGCGTGATGCTCCATGATCGAGAGCACAATCTCGTCGCCGGGTTCAAACCGCGGCATGGCCCAACCATAGGCCACCAGATTGATCCCCATCGTGGTGCCTGTTGTGTAGAGGATCTCGTCCTCATGCACAGCGTTCAGGAAGCGCTGCAGCTTGCCGCGCACGGCCTCGTAGCGATCCGTGGACAGGTTCGACAGATAGTGCAAGCCACGATGCACATTTGAATATTCGTCGGCATAGGCGCGCGTCACCGCATCAATCACCGCGCGCGGCTTTTGTGCCGACGCACCGTTATCCAGATAAATCAATGGTTTGCCGTTCACTTCCCGCGACAGGATCGGAAAATCCGCCCGCAGCGTCTCAGGATCGAAGCCTGTATTCATGACATTACCCCATTGCCGCCGCGCCAAACATCCCGAGGATCACGGCCATGATCAGGGACAACCCGAACAGCGCGAATATGATCCCGACAAAGACCTTCAGCGCCGAAGAAAAGCCGTGCAACACCGAGATGAAATTGACCAGCAACCAGAAGAACGCGACCATTGACACGATGACGATCAGCCCGAAGAGCGACGGCACCACCAGCGCGATCGCGATCTGTCCCAGCTGAAAAGTCAGCATCGCGAATTGCAGCCAGGCCATCAGCAACAAGGTGTCAGGAAACGTCCCAGTGCCGCCGCAGGCCCGGCCGATCCCCTGCACAGCAACCACCATACCCAAGAGCAACATGGTCTGCATGATCGCAACGCCCATCAGCGACCCTGCAAAAGCCCCCTCGCCCTCGAGCAGCGCGAGCGATCCATAGCCCAGAATGACCGAAAGCAGGACCACGATCACAAAGCCCAACCAACGTGCATCATCTGGCAGATTCGAGCGCAGAAGCATCGCTGCCGCGTCTTGCGGACGTGTGAATGTCACGCGCAACAAGGCGCTGATCGTGGCAACATTAAGGTCCATTGCGTCTATCCCTACTGGATCTGTCCGGGCTGCAGGCGCAGGATCGCCCTCACACCTGCCCCAAGTATGTAGAGGAAGACCAAAGCCACGACAAACCCGAAAACTGTCACCACCGGATGCGCGCCCAGAAAGGCGCTCAGACCGCGCTCCAGCATCATCAGCGGCGTGATGCTGAGCAGGGCCCAGAAAAACGCAAGCCGCACATGCAATCCGCTGACCTTGCCCGCGAACAGCCGCAAACCAAGCTGCAAGATCCCGGCGATGATGTAGAGCATCAACGGCAGCAGAAACATCACACCAAAAAGCGCGCCGCCCATGCGCTGCTCGAAGGTCACCGAACTGTCGAGCGCTGCATCGCGGGACAGAACCGGCCATTGCGCCACAAAGATCAGCCCGCAGGCCAGCAAGGCAAAAAACAGCACTTGCGGTTCACGCAAATCACCGCGCGCGAGGGCCGAGACCACTTCGCCAGGTTCGCGATAACTGCGTACAATATTCTGAACAAGCGACATGGGCCTGCCTTCAATTAACTGAACACGCGCCTATGCGCGCCGGCTCAGCCAGGCTTCAAGGTGATCGCGCAAATCCGCCGCGAGCGTATCGTCTTCGATCTCGTCCAGCGCTTCGGCCAGGAATGCCAGCACAAGCAGCATACGCGCCTGCGCCTTGGGCACACCGCGCGCGCGCAGGTAGAAGAACTGGTTCGCATCGATCTCGCCCGAGGTCGATCCATGCGAGCATTTCACGTCATCTGCGTATATCTCAAGCTCTGGTTTCGCCAGAAATTGCGCATCTTCGTCCAGTAGCAGGGACTGGCTGATCTGATAGCCATCTGTCAGTTGCGCGATCTGATCGACCAGGATCTTGCCCTGAAACACGCCGACCGCCCCATGTCGCAGAACCTTCTTATAGACCTGGCGACTTTCACAGCGCGGTGCAGCATGGTTCACGAATACTGTGTCATCGTGGTGAAACGCACCATCGCCGACGCAAGCCCCTGCGATATGCGCCGTGCCTTCGCTGCCATCGAGCCAGATCACGGCCTCGTTGCGCGTCAATGCGCCATTGGCAGACAACGTGAATGACTTCAGCTGTGCCTTTGCTCCCAAACGCGCGAAAAGATGCGTGGCACCGACACGCTCGTGATCGCGCCCCTGCGCACGGATATGGTGCAGCCGTGCGCCGTCGCCAAGATCGATCTCGGTGACCTGATTATACCGCGCTGCGACCGGCCCATCTTCCAGAAGCGTCAACTCAGCCCCGGCATCGAGCCGGATCACGTGATGCATCAACGCATCCGCCGTCTCAGAACTGCGTCGATAGATCAGAGCCAATGGACGCTGGACCTGTCCTGTCACACGGATCAGCAGCCCCGCCGTGGCGAAAGCCGTGTTCAGACTGGCAAGCGGCCGCGCCACGGGCGTCTGGCCGCGCGCCTCCAGCACACCATAGACGTCCTGCGCCCAATGCAGATCACTGCGCGCCGCATCCCCCAACTGGCAGATCTCCACGCCGGCCAACTCTGGCGCGTCGGACGCGGCGGCATCAAACGCACCATCGACAAAGACCAGCTTCACGCGATCCACCTGATCAAACAGGGGTTGCGCGTCGCCTGTGTCGATCACACTGGCAGATTGCGCCGCCGCGTCAGTCAGGCGGCGCGGATCAGAGTAGCGCCAATATTCATCGCGCTTGCTGGGCATGCCCATCTCGCGCAGACGCGCTTCTGCAGCCTTGCGCGCTTTCGTCGCCCAGACACCCCCCTCGGGCAACGCATGCGCGTCAAGCCAGGCCGCAGCCGCATCACGCTTTTGCTGAACAAGTTTCGCGCGCGGCATCATGTTGCAGCCTCCGCAAGCAGGTCGGTATAGCCGTTCTCCTCGACTTCCAGCGCCAGTTCGGGGCCGCCTGTCTTGATGATGCGGCCATCGGACATGATATGCACCACATCGGGTTTGATATGGTTCAGAAGTCTTTGATAATGCGTGATGATCAGGAACGAGCGTCCGGCATCCCGCAGCGCGTTCACCCCATCCGACACCAGTTTCATCGCATCGACATCGAGTCCCGAATCCGTCTCGTCGAGGATGCACATTTTCGGCTCAAGCATCGCCATTTGCAAAATCTCGTTGCGCTTTTTCTCCCCCCCGGAGAAGCCGACATTGACCGGGCGCTTGAGCATATCCGCGTCGATCTGCAACTCCTTGGCCTTGGCGCGAACGAGTTTGAGGAACTCACCGGCGGACAATTCCTCCTCGCCGCGTGCCTTGCGCTGCGCATTCACTGCTGTGCGCAGAAAGGTCATGTTCCCCACGCCGGGAATCTCAACCGGATACTGAAACGCCAGAAACAGCCCTGCCGCGGCGCGCTCCTCGGGCTCCATATCAAGCAGATCCGCGCCGTCGAGCGTCGCGCCGCCCTCGGTCACCTCATAGCCATCGCGACCCGAGAGCACATAGGACAGGGTCGATTTCCCCGACCCGTTCGGCCCCATGATCGCATGCACTTCACCGGGATTGATCGTCAGCGACAGCCCCTTGAGGATTTTCACCTCGGAATCTTCTTCAAGTTCGGCGTGCAGGTTGTTGATTTCCAGCATTTTTCCCTCTTTGTCTTTGTTGCGCAGCGGTCTGCGCGGATAAGCTTATGTTTTGCGTAGCCTGAACAGCGTTAGAAGCGGCCAGTAAATCCCGGTTGCGATCAGCGTGGTTTGCGTTGCCTGTTGCCAGTCGATCGAGTCACCGGATAGAAGCGTGAACCCGATCCCGATCACGAAAAAGGTCGCTGCAAAGATCAGGGCCGCCCGTGACGTGCGTTTCAGCGCGCGCGGGAAGCTCATTACCCCACCGACCCTTCCAGCGAGATCGCGACCAAGGCCTGCGCTTCCATCGCAAATTCCATCGGCAATTCCTGCAGCACTTCCTTGCAGAAGCCATTCACCACCAGCGCGACTGCCTCTTCTTCATCCATGCCACGCTGACGGCAATAGAAAAGCTGATCATCGTCAACCTTGGACGTGGTCGCCTCATGCTCGACCCGGGATGAGGCATTGCGCACTTCGATATAAGGCACTGTATGCGCACCGCATTTATCGCCGATCAGCAGGCTGTCGCACTGCGTGTAGTTGCGGCTCGATGTGGCTTTCGGATGCATCGAGACCAACCCGCGATAGGTATTCTGCGCATGGCCTGCTGAAATCCCCTTGGAGACGATCCGCGAGCGGGTGTTCTTGCCCAGATGCACCATCTTGGTGCCAGTATCGGCCTGCTGCCAGTTATTGGCGATGGCGATCGAGTAGAACTCACCCTGCGACTCGTCGCCGCGCAGGATGCAGGACGGGTATTTCCAGGTGATCGCCGAGCCGGTTTCGACCTGCGTCCACATCACCTTGGCGCGCGCCTCGCGGCAATCGGCGCGCTTGGTGACGAAATTGTAAATCCCGCCCTTGCCGTTCTCGTCGCCCGGAAACCAGTTCTGGACCGTCGAATATTTCACTTCGGCATCTTCCAGCACCACGATTTCGACCACTGCCGCATGCAACTGGTTGGTGTCGCGCTTGGGCGCCGTGCAACCTTCGAGATAGCTCACATGACTGCCTTTTTCAGCCACGATCAATGTGCGCTCGAATTGGCCGGTATTTTCGGCATTGATGCGGAAATAGGTGCTGAGCTCCATCGGGCACTTCACGCCCGCCGGAATGTAGACAAAGCTCCCGTCGGAAAAAACAGCAGAGTTCAGCGCGGCGAAATAGTTGTCATTCTGCGGAACGACCGAACCGAGATACTTCTTCACCAATTCCGGGTGGTCCTGCACTGCCTCTGAAATCGAGCAGAAGATCACCCCGGCCGCTGCGAGTTCTTTCTTGAAGGTCGTGCCCAGACTGACGGAATCAAACACCGCATCCACCGCCACCTTGCGCGGTTCATCGGCCCCTTCGACCCCGGCGAGCACCATCTGCTCCTTCAGCGGAATACCAAGTTTCGCATAGGTTTCCAGCAGCTTGGGGTCCACCTCATCAAGCGATTTCGGCTTTTCTTCCATCGACTTGGGCTTGGCGTAGTAATACTGCTCCTGATAATCTATTTCAGGGATGTTCAGCATCGCCCAATCGGGGCTTTCCATGGTCAGCCAGCGCCGATAGGCGTCGAGCCGCCATTCCAGCAGCCATTCGGGTTCGTTGTTTTTCTTTGAAATCAACCGCACGATGTCTTCATTCAGACCTTTGGGGGCGAAATCCATCTCGATTTCGGTTTCCCATCCGTGCTTGTAAGTGCCCGCCATGGATTGCACGGTTTCGACGGTTTCGCGGTCCACACCATCACGAAGCTGGGTCTCGTCCAAAGCTACCATGTCATTCCTCTTGCTCTAGGCCGCCCGGCTTTCAAAGCGGCGATACTCTTTTATCCACGCATCTGCGAAGCGCAGCACATCCTCTTCGGTCGTCTTCGGCCCCAACGAGAGCCGGATTGCCCCGCGTGCCACATCTTCACTGTGACCCATCGCCTGCAACACCCCCGACGCACGCAGCTTTCCCGATGAACAAGCTGAGCCCGCGGATATCGCGAAGCCCGCAAGATCCATCTGCATCACCTGTGTTTCGGCCTTCCAGCCCGGCGTCGCCAGACAAAGCGTGTTGGGCAGTCGATTTGCACCATTTCCGACCAAAATAGTCTTGTTTGCCGCCGAGTCCAGAGCCTGTTCTAGAATATTTCTAATTACAGATACAGAATTCCAGACCCCATCGGCAAGCTCTTTTGCTGCAGACTCTGCGGCAGCGCCAAAACCCGCAATCCCGATCAGATTTTCAGTCCCAGCGCGCCGCCCCATTTCCTGCCCACCACCGCGCAATTGCGCCGCGATATCAGTGCCGCGTTTCATGACCAGCGCGCCCACACCCTTGGGCCCACCCAATTTATGGGCCGAAACGAAGCCCATCTCGACCCCCAGCCAGTTGAAAGCGAAGGGCAGCTTGCCAAAACCCTGGGTCAGATCACTGACCGCGAGGCCCTGCGGCAAGTCCTGCACAATCCCGGTTTCGGAATTGGCCAGCTGCAAGGTCGCGCAGGACGGATCGGTCACGGACACGCGCCCGTCCCTGTCCACTGACAAGCTGTCATCCACCCAGGCACGCACGGCATCATGTTCGATTGCAGCCCCGGACAGGCCCCGCCCCGCCAGCGCCAGCGCAGCTGCTTCAGTCGCGCCTGAGGTAAAGATGATCTCGGCCCCATCCGCACCCAAAGCCGCTGCGACCTGCGCCCGCGCGCGCTCGACCAGACCACGCGCAGCACGACCCTCGGCATGGACTGACGAAGGGTTGCCAAACACATCCATCGCCGCGACCATCGCCGAGCGTGCCTCGTCACGCAGGGGCGTCGTGGCGTTGTGATCCAGATAAACCCGCGCGCGTGTCATCGACCAGCCGCTCTGCTCAAGGCGCTACTCATCGACGATCTCAAACAGCGTCGGGACCGCGGGACAAGGCGTCAAGGCATTGCGGGCAACATCTGACAGGCGTGTCTGGTGCAGAAACACATAGACATGCGCCGACATGCTTTCCCACAGCCGGTTGGTCATGGATTGCGCGCGCGACCCAGAGACAGCCCCCGACGCCCCCGCCCCAGTGTGAAGCGCGCTGACAGTTTCATCCACAGCGGCGAAAACATCCGAAACGCGAATCGCATCAGCAGGCCGGGCGAGCTTGTAGCCACCACCTGGCCCACGAACCGACGTCACAATCCCGGCCCGGCGCAGTTTCACGAACAACTGTTCCAGATAGGCAAGCGAGACGTTCTGTCGTACAGAGATCTCATTGAGCGAAACCAGACCCTCCTCGGGCGCAAGCGCGAGGTCAACCAGCGCAATCATCGCGTAGCGGCCCTTGGTCGATAGCTTCATGAAACAGCCCCCTGACGCTTCGCGCGTCGCCTGCAGCCTTGCGGCGCGGACCGCAAATTCGGTTGACGATATCGGGCGCCGGGCCTAAACCCCTTTTGACGAGTTTCGCCACTGAAAACTGATGCCCGCAATTTAGAAGCCTTCTAAAATGCCTAAATCAAAGAGTCAAGAATTTGCGCCACTGAATGCCCCACGCAACCTGCCATTGCGCCCCGGCAGGCTTCATGCGCTCTAGACATAAGGCCAAGAATGCCCGAAATCATCTTTCCCGGCCCCGAAGGTCGCCTTGAAGGCCGCTTTCATCCGCAACCCAAACCCGACGCCCCAATCGCGATTGTTCTGCATCCGCACCCACAGTTCGGCGGCACGATGAACAACAAGGTGGTCTACAATCTGCATTACGCCTTCTACAAAATGGGTTTCACGGTTCTGCGTTTCAATTTCCGCGGCGTCGGACGCTCACAAGGCGAATATGATCAGGGGATCGGCGAATTATCCGATGCTGCGGCAGCGCTCGACTATGTTCAGGCGCAAAGCCAGAATGCGCGGCATTGCTGGGTTGCGGGCTTCAGTTTCGGCGCCTGGATCGGCATGCAGCTGCTGATGCGCAGACCCGATATCACAGGCTTCATCTCGGTGTCGCCACCGGCCAATCTCTATGATTTCAGCTTCCTGGCGCCTTGCCCGGCTTCCGGGTTGATCATCAATGGCAGCGCGGATCGGGTGGCCCCGCCGCGTGATACGAAGACGCTGGTCGGAAAGCTGCAGGAACAGCGCGGCATCACCATCACCCATACCGAGATCGAAGGCGCTGATCACTTTTTCAAGGACGAAGAGCGCCATATGCAGCCGATGCTTGGAACTGTGACTGACTACGTCACCCGCCGCCTGTCTGAGACGACACGCTGATTTTCGCCGCTTGGGTTTTCCCGCCATTTGCCTTATCTGCTCCGTGAACATAGTTCATCTGAGGGCAGGATGGCACGGATTCCCCGAGAAGACTTACGCAAGCGGCTTGTCGAAATTGCCGAGCGGACAATCCATAACGATGGCATTTCAGGACTGCGCGCGCGCGATCTTGCGCGCGAGGCAGGCTGCGCACTGGGTGCGATCTACAATGTCTTTGCTGATCTGAATCAGCTCGTTCTTGCTGTGAATGGCCGGACGTTCCTGCGACTGGGTGCCGAAGTGCGAAACGCCGTAGCGGCCTGCCCGGCAGAGAATGCGGAAGATCAACTTGTCGCCATGGCACTGGCCTATCGCATGTTCGCAATCGAAAATCGCAACGCGTGGCTCGCGCTGTTTGATCTGCGCCTGAGCAGCGATGATGATGTGCCCGATTGGTATTGGCAGGAAATGGGCGCGTTGTTCGAAATCATCGCCGCCCCGCTGCGCCGCCTGCACCCCGAGACATCGCCGGAAGATCTCGACCTGTTGGTGCGGACCCTGTTTTCGGCTGTCCATGGGATTGTGCTGCTGGGCGTTGAAAAACGGATCTCCGGTGTGCCGGATGCACGGGTCGCGCAGATGCTCCGGCTCTTGATCACCAAGGCGATCAACTGACGTAGCGTCACCTTGAACATCGTTCATTTT
>SKIM01000165.1 GCA_007116445.1 Natronohydrobacter sp. | reverse complement strand
CGCGAGAAGGCAAACGCCTGCACGATGGGCACAGCGCGGCCCGAGGGGCTCTCGACCAAAGTTGCGTATTCAACGGCACCTTCCTGCGTGTTCGACATCAGCGTGTGGCTATGCCCGCCGATGATGGCCGAAATCCCGTCCACTTCCGCCGCGATCTGCTGGTCACGCACAAAGCCCACATGGCTGAGCACGAGGATTTTCGTGACCCCTTCGGCTTGCAGCGCTGCGACCCCTTCGCGCAGATGCTCGATCTCGTCCTGAAAGCTGACGGTGTCGCCGGGAGAGGAGAGAAACACGGTGTCAGGCGTCGTGACCCCGAGGAGACCGATGCGCGCGTCGCCACGCTCAATGATCAGATGGGGCTCGATGCGTCCGGCGAGGGGCGAGTCATCGGTCAGTTTCACATTACCTGCCACGATGGGAAAATCGGCCGCGTCGATCATCTGCGCCAGACTTTCCGGCCCGCGATTGAATTCGTGATTGCCCAGCGTCATCGCATCAAAACCAATGGCATTCATCATCTGCACTTCTGCGCGCCCGCCATAGGTGGTGTAGAACAGCGTGCCCTGCGACTGGTCGCCCGCATCGAGCGTCACGACCGGGCGCCCAGCCGCCTCATGGGCCGCGCGATGCTCGCGAATCGCGGTCGCAAGCCGTGCAGACCCACCGAAGCAGTTGTTATCTTCGGCGTCCGACGGGGAGCAGTTGGAATTGAAACGGCTGATCTGGTCGATGCGGCTATGCATGTCATTGATATGCACGACGCCAAGGCTGAAGCCTGTCCCCGCCTGCGCAGTGCTCAGCGAAAACCGTCCGGCACCCGCCAGTGCGAGGCTTGCGCCCGCCACGCTGAGGAAGCGGCGTCGGTTCAGATCAATTGTCGTTTTTTTCAGTGTCATCGGGAACCACCTTGTCTTTGGGTCGCACAGCGGAATTGCGGAGCGTGTCTATCGCGGCGACACGACACACGGATGACAGGATGGCCGCCCGGACCCCCTATCGCAAGTGCTTTTGGCTTCAGGGCGGGCTTCGTGCCGGCTGTGGCGCAGATTGTCGCGGATAGGGACCGATTTCCGGTTTTCGCGGCCGAAGGGGTAATGATGACCGCGCAAGGCGGGACGTGAACTAAAATACAGCTTAAATCTGCAGCATTTCCAGCATGGTTGTTCAACGATTCGACAGTATCGTGCGTATCATGGGCACTGTGCGCCCGCTGCATCGACTTATGGAAAAGATGTCAATTTGCGCATCCGGCTGCAAAGGCCGGGCTGGGTTTCTTTTTGCTTGGAAAGGACAAGGCACATGCCGAAATTTGTCCCCTTTTATTTGGCTTTAACGCTTTTTTCGGCAGCACCCCTGATGGCTGATCACCATCAATTTGAATTCGATCTATGCACAGCACATGAAGTCGCGGCCAAGTGGAACTCGCAGGAGAACGGCGCGGGAGGCGGCACGATCACATATGATCCAGCAGAGGGCAGGTTGTCCGTCGCGCTTTCCGTGACCGGGCTGTTTCCCGAAATGCTGGCAAAAGCCGGTCATCACGGTGGCTTGGGGGCGATTCATATCCACAACCTGCCGCAGGGTGGGCCGACCTTTTTTGTGCAGCATCTTCCCGGCGAGATATCTGAAAGCGCAGATGGTTTCAGATTTACGTTGGTCGATTGGAAAATGGAAAACCCCGGCGGTGGTGCCGATGTGGGTGTGGATTTCGTGTTGTCCGAGATGCTCTCGGGAAATGCCTTTGTGGGTCTGCATACGCATAACATGCAATGCTCCAATGCCGAAGGCAGAACCATCCCTTGTGCGGCGCCCGCAACAGCGCTTTCGGGCCAGGTCGTCCCCAAGGGTCATCGCGCAGAGAGTTGCAACGGCAGGCGCAGCGCAACGGCGATGCTGGCGCAGTAGATTTTCCCCGCGCCACCGCTTAGTTTGAGCCCAGAACCTGTCTGCATTGCGCGGGCAGATCCGCCATGGTGAATTCCCGTGGGTGACGGGCGCGCGGTGCCGCAGGCTCGGTGCGTTCGCGTCGAGGCGGGTTCAGGAAATCGGTGACCCACCAGTTCAGAGTGTCGTCGCAGCCATTGCCACCCTTGGACAGCTCGGCTACCGTCGGGGTCTGGGTCACACAGTGGCGATCCCCGCGCGGACATTTCAGGCGGACATGAAAGTGGTAGTTGTGGCCGACTGCAGGGCGGATCTTCTGCAGCCAGGCCGTATCCGCGCGCGTGGCGGTCTTGCACATCTCGATCTTCACGGCAGCGGCCACGAATATGCGATCCACGCGCGGATCAAGCGCCGCCTGTTTCAAAAGCTCATGGTGCTGACGCGTCCAGTTGGCATTGACGCGGCGCTGGTCTTCGGTCCGAACCGAAATCGAGCTGAGCGATTCCCGCTCGGCCCGACTCAGGTTCAGCCGTTGTGGTGGCAGCATCCAGATATCAATATCGAGCCCGATCTGGTGGCTTGCATGGCCCGAGGTCATCGGCCCGCCGCGCGGCTGGCTGATATCGCCGATGTAAAGCCCGCGCCAGCCGATCTGCGTCGCCTTGCGCGAGAGATCCTGCACATAAGAAATCGCATCCGGGTGGCCCCAGTTGCGATTGCGCGACAGTCGCATCGCCTGCCATGTCGGCCCGGTCTCGGGCAGTCGCACCAGCCCCGCAGCACAGCCGTTGGCGTAAGACCCGATAGCTTCAGGGGCTTGCATTGAGGGCATCGAATGTGCACCGAAGAGTTGATTTGCCAACGCTTGCGCCGTGCCTTGCTGCGGCAGCAGAGCGAGGATCAGGGCGAAGAGGGGGATGCGCATCTGAATTCGGGCTCGCCTTCTGGTTTGACCCAGATTAGCAGCACCAGCCCCAGCACGAAAAGCCCAATCAGCGGAGTTACCCCCAATCGCTGGCTTTCGCTCACGGTGGTCGCCAATGCAATCAGCGCCGGGGCCACAAAGGACAGTGCCTTGCCCGAGAGGGCATAGAGCCCGAAGCCTTCGGTCATCCGTTCCGGGTCGGCCTGCCGCGCCATCATCGTGCGTGAAGCGGCCTGCAAACTCCCCCCGCCCGCGCCGATCAACGCGCCGCAAATGTAGAAAATGATATCGGGCAGGCGAGACGTGGCCTCGACCGGGATGAAAAGCACCATGGTTCTATCCGTGCTGACCACGATCACGCAGACAAGGATGAGCAGAAGGATAGCGCCCATGATGACAGGCTTCGGCCCGAAGCGCGAATCGAGCCTGCCTGCGATCACACAGGCCACAGCGCCGACACCCGCAGCCAGAATGCCAAAGACACCGAATTGCACAATGGACCATTCCAGCACACCCACGGCATAGATACCCCCGAAAGCATAGATCCCGTTCAGCGCATCGCGATAGATCATCGAGGAGCCGAGATAGGCAAAGAGGCTGCGCCGCCCCGGCAGCGCGTGCAGGCTGTCGCGCAGCTCTGCAAGGCCGCGCCGGACGGCGCCGGGCAGGGCAGGGGGGGCAGGCGGCTCTTTCACCCAAAGAAAAAACGGGATGACAAAGATCACATACCACAGCGCTGTCAGTGGCCCGACAGCGCGTGTTCCCTCGCGCGCATCGGCCTCCAGTCCGAAGATCGGCGCAATGCCGATGAGCGTCAGACCATCATCATTCTCTGCGAACAGCGCCAGTGTCGTGAAAAGCGCAACCAACCCGCCAACATAGCCCACAGCCCAGCCTGTGCCGGAAATGCGGCCCCAGTCGCTGCGTGGGCCCAGCGTCGGCATCAGGGAATTCGTAAAGACAATCCCGTATTCCAGCCCCACCAGTCCGATGGCAAAGGCTATCAGGACCAGAAGAATCGTGCCGGGTGGCGCTTCCGGCACCGCCAGCCAGAGTGCACTGGCTCCAAGGACGTAGAGCGCCGACCAGAGCAGGATCCACCGGTGCTTATGCCCCGAGCTGTCGGCAACAGCACCCAGGATTGGTGCGCAAAGCGCAGTCAACACACCTGAAATCGCCAGCATCCAGCCCCACATCGCTTGCCCAGTGACTGGATCGGGGGCCACAGTTGAGGTGAAATAGGGCGCGAAAATCGCGGTCAGCAGCAGAATATTGTAGGGCTGATTTGCCCAGTCGAACATCCACCACCCCCAGATGCGTTTGCGACCGTCCGTCATGCGCTCCTCGCGTCTGGCATTGGCCCTCTCGGGCCTGTTCGACATTAGCCAGCATGGTGGCGGGCATGCAAGCCGCCTGATCCCGGGGCAGGAAAAAACTGGCCGGGGCGTGCACCCCGGCCAGTCAGCTTGTGCACTGATGCCAGCCGGGCTTATTCGGGCAGGATCACCGCATCGATCACATGGATCACACCGTTCGTGGCCTCGATATCGGCCTGCACGACAGTCGCACCATCAATCGTCACAGTCTCGGCTGCGCAGACAGTCGCGCTGGCGCCATTGACCGTCTCCACCTCGGTGCAGCCCTCGGACAGATCACCTGACATGATCGCGCCGGGTACGACATGATAGGTCAGGATCGCGGTCAGCGCCGGGATATCTTCCAGAAGTCCCTCTACTGTGCCTTCAGGCAATGCAGCGAAAGCTTCATCTGTCGGCGCGAACACCGTGAACGGGCCTTCGCCTTGCAATGTGTCGACCAGACCAACTGCCGTCACAGCTGCGACCAGCGTCGAAAAGGCCTCGTTGCCGGCTGCGATATCTACAATATCGCCGCCATGTTCATCCCCGTTGGCAACAGCGGTCATGGGCAGGACCAGAGCCGACGACAATGCGAGCGCTTTGAGAGACGATTTAACCATGGATTTCCTCCTTTGAAGTATCGTCGTTGATACAGAGGCATCTACGCCCAAGATCGCCAAGCAGATGATTATCAATTATCTGTTTAAGCCATTGAAAAGAGGCGCCAGCTGCTTAAGCTTGGCGCCTCGTCGGCTTCAATTCACAAACCTGTGCGCAGTTGTTGTGGCAGCAGGGTGATCCGGCATTTCGTCAGTTCGAGCCTGCGGCCGAGGCGACAATCTGTTGGAGCAGATAGTTTACGGGACGCATCGTCGGCTCATTGAACTCGCGATAGCCGACCATCACGGGTGCACCTTTCTCGGCGCTCTGATAGACATAGACATTATACGGGCAGAACTGCAGGTTGCGCAGCTTGGCCTCCATGACTTCCCGCGACAAGGTGGCTGAGCAGAAGGAGAAGATCTGCGCGTCCTTGAACAGGTCGACATCCGCATCGAGATCCTGGCCCGTGCGTGCCAGCATCTGGCCGACATAGCTGATGCTGTCGATGACCAGGCCTTGATTCGTGATGGCATCTTCCACATCCATCACCACATCCTGAAATTCGGCATCGACTTCGATCGTGTAAAATCCGTCAGCGATTGCTGGCCCCGCCAGACACATGACGGCAATAACGCTCCCGATCAGCTTTTGCATATGATCTCTCCCTTTTCGCTGCTATAAATTGCAGATCAAGGATATGCGTTTTCCACGGGTCTGCAGTGACACAGATCAAGCTGCGGTGTTGTGTGAAAAAAATTTGACAATCTTGCAAATTTTCTCTTGCGGTGCTGAGCTTGATTGCCTAGATAGCGCTTCACCGGCGGCTGAGGTTGCTGGGAGCTGAGGCGAGGGATTGCTGAAGCGGGACTGAAATTCGAGATTGGTAGCTT
>SKIM01000285.1 GCA_007116445.1 Natronohydrobacter sp. | reverse complement strand
GCGGCCCGATCTCGACCTGCATTCCGCGCGCATCATCCGCTCGGCGCAAGCCATGGGCATGATCGCCCCGGTCGATGCCGATACAGTTCAGGGCCTGCTTGCGGAAGGGTGCCAAATGTTCGCGCCTGACGCCGCGCTCTATCTGCGCCCGATGATGTGGTCGCGCGAAAGCTGCCCCGGCATCATCGACGCGGAACCCGCATCGACAGGCTTTGCGATCTGCATCGAAGCGCTGCCCATGCCAGAGCCGGGCGCGTTTTCGCTGACCGTCTCGCCCTTCTGCCGCCCGCGCCCTGACATGGCCCTGACCGAGGCCAAGGCAGGGTCGCTCTATGCGAATAATGCCCGCATCATGGCCGAGGCGCGGGCGCGGGGATTTTCCAACGCGCTGTCGCTGGATGTGAACGGGCATGTGGCGGAAACCGCGTCGACCAATGTGTTCATGGTGCGCGACGGGGTTGTGTTCACACCTGTGCCCAATGGAATGTTTCTGAACGGAATAACCCGCCAGCGGGTGATCGCGCTCTTGCGCGCCGATGGGGTCGAGGTGATCGAGACTGCGCTGACGCTGGCTGATTTCGATGCGGCCGAGGAGATTTTCGTGACCGGCAATATTGCCAAGGTCATGCCGATCGCGCGCTATCAGGACCGTGATCTGGGGCCGCCCCGGATCGGGGCGCAGGCGCGCGCGCTTTACTGGGATTACGCCCTGTCAGGGCGGGGGTGAGCGGCGGTCGCAGACTGTTGCGCGACACGCAAAACGTCTGAGCGTTTTCGGGCGAGAACATGAGGAGGGGCTGATGGATCTGCCACATATGATGCGCGCGATCGAGATTTCACGACCCGGCGGGCCTGAGGTCTTGCGCGAAACCCAGCGGCCTGTGCCTGTGCCGGAACATGGCAAGGTTGTCGTGCGGCTGGCCTATGCGGGCGTGAACCGGCCCGATGCGCTGCAACGCGCTGGCGCCTATGATCCGCCGCCCGGTGCCAGTGATCTGCCGGGGCTGGAAGGGGCCGGGACGATTGCCGCTGTCGGCGAAGGGGTCACGCGCTGGAAGGTGGGCGACAAGGTCTGCGCGCTTTTCCCCGGCGGCGCTTATGCCGAACATGCGATGACGGATGCGGGCCAGGTTCTGCCTGTGCCCGAAGGCATGGGGCTGCGCGAAGCCGCCTGTCTGCCCGAGACGTTTTTCACCGTCTGGTCCAATGTCTTCATGCGCGGGGGGCTGCAGCCGGGCGAGCGGTTTCTGGTGCATGGCGGCTCATCCGGGATCGGCACGACCGCGATCCAGTTGGCGGCGCTTTTCGGGGCGCGGGTCTTTGCCACGGCTGGGTCGGCGGAGAAATGCGCAGCCTGTGCGCAGCTTGGGGCCGAGCGCGCGATCAATTACCGCGAGGAGGAGTTCGTCAAGATCCTGCAGGGCGAGGGTGGGGCAAACCTGATCCTCGACATGGTGGGCGGGCCTTATCTGACGCGCAACCTGAAATCGCTGGCCGAGGATGGGCGTCTGGTGCAGATCGCGTTCCTGCAAGGCCCCAAGGTCGAGGTGAATTTCGCGCCCCTGATGGTGCGGCGACTGACGATCACTGGCTCGACCCTGCGGCCGCAATCGGATGCGACCAAGGCGACGATTGCGCAGGCGTTGGAGCGTGAGGTCTGGCCGCATCTGGCCTCAGGCCGTTTGGCGCCGGTGATGGACAGCGAATGTGCGCTGGGGGATGCCGACAAGGCGCATGCGCGGATGGAAAGCTCGGAGCATATCGGCAAGATCGTCTTGAAGATCGCGCCTTGAACCACATCTGTTTCAGCGGCGCCGATTGAGAGGGGTTTCGATAATTATATCTGATCGCAATCATCAGAAAAATGAACTTACCCTGATCGGCGATCCCTGTTAGACCCATCCCAGAAATTCAAACATGGAGGGAATCATGGACGGTTCTGATACAGCAGGCAAATGCCCTGTGATGCATGGCGGCCTGACCAGCAATGAGAAAAGCGTCACCGAATGGTGGCCCAAGACCCTGAACCTCGACATCCTGCACCAGCATGATACGAAGGTGAACCCGCTCAAGGGGTTCAACTATCGTGAAGAGGTCAAGAGCCTCGATTTCGAAGGTGTCAAGGCGGATATCAAGGCGCTGCTGACCGACAGTCAGGACTGGTGGCCTGCCGATTGGGGCCATTATGGGGGTCTGATGATCCGCATGTCCTGGCATGCCGCTGGCACCTACCGGGTGCAGGACGGCCGCGGCGGCGCGGGCACGGGCAATCACCGCTTTGCACCGCTGAATTCCTGGCCGGACAACGCCAATCTCGACAAGGCACGCCGCCTGCTTTGGCCAGTGAAGAAGAAATATGGCAACAAGCTGAGCTGGGCCGATCTGATGGTGCTGGCAGGTACGATCGCCTATGAGGACATGGGGCTGAAAACCTTCGGTTTCGCCTTTGGCCGCGAAGATATCTATCACCCCGAGAAGGATATCTACTGGGGCTCCGAGCGTGAATGGCTTGCACCATCCGACGAGCGCTACGGTGATGTCTCTGACGCCAATACGATGGAAAATCCGCTGGCAGCGGTGCAGATGGGTCTGATCTACGTCAACCCCGAAGGTGTGAACGGCCAGCCCGATCCGCTGAAAACGGCCGCACATGTGCGCGAGACTTTCGCACGGATGGCGATGAATGATGAAGAAACCGTCGCGCTGACGGCTGGCGGGCACACTGTCGGCAAGTGCCACGGCAATGGGCGCGCCGAAAACCTCGGGCCAGCCCCGGAAGCGGCGGCGCTGGAAGAGGCCGGATTGGGCTGGAACAACCACAAGACCCGTGGCATTGGCCGCGATACTGTGACCTCCGGCATTGAAGGCGCGTGGACCACCCATCCGACCAGATGGGACATGGGCTATTTCAAGCTGCTGTTCGGCTATGAGTGGGAATTGAAGAAATCCCCGGCAGGTGCCTGGCAGTGGGAGCCCATCGACATCAAGGAAGAAGACAAGCCTGTCGATGTCGAAGACCCCTCCATCCGCTACAATCCGATCATGACAGATGCGGATATGGCGATGAAGATGGACCCGACATATCGTGCCATCTGCGAAAAGTTCATGGCTGATCCTGCATCGTTTGATGACGCCTTCGCCCGCGCCTGGTTCAAGCTGACCCATCGCGACATGGGCCCGCAGGAGCGCTATATCGGCCCGGATGCGCCGAAAGAGATCCTGATCTGGCAAGATCCGGTCCCTGCTGGCAACACCGATTACGACGTCGCGGCGGTCAAGGCGAAGATCGCCGCAAGCGGCCTGAGCGTGTCCGAAATGGTCGCGACCGCCTGGGACAGTGCCCGCACGTTCCGCCAGTCTGATTATCGTGGCGGCGCGAATGGCGCGCGGATCCGTCTGGCGCCACAGAAGGACTGGGAAGGCAATGAGCCTGCACGCCTGCAAAAGGTGCTCTCGGTGCTTGAACCGATCGCGCAGGACGCGGGCGCGTCCATCGCGGATGTGATCGTTCTGGCGGGCAATGTCGGGATCGAGCAGGCAGCGAAAGCTGCAGGTTACGCGATCGAGGTGCCTTTCGCACCCGGTCGCGGCGATGCCACGGATGAGATGACAGATGCCGACAGCTTCAAATGGATGGAGCCGGTCGCGGACGGCTTCCGCAACTGGATGAAGAAGGACTACGTCGTCTCGGCCGAGGAAATGATGCTCGACCGCGCGCAGCTTCTGGGCCTGACCGCACCGGAAATGACAGTCCTGCTGGGCGGGTTGCGTGTGCTGGACACCAATCACGGTGGCAGCAAGCATGGTGTCTTCACTGACCGCCCCGGGGCGCTGACCACGGATTTCTTCGTCAATCTGACGGATATGGCGTGGAAATGGGTGCCCAAGAGCTTCAACCATTACGAGCTGCAGGACCGCAAGACCGGCGCGCCCAAATGGACCGCGACACGGGCGGATCTGGTTTTCGGGTCGAACTCGATCCTGCGCGCCTATGCCGAGATCTATTCGCAGGACGATGCGGGCGAGAAATTCGTCAAGGATTTCGTCGATGCCTGGGGCAAGGTGATGAACGCGGATCGCTACGATCTGGCCTGAGCCATCCTGCACCGCAACGAATGAGAACGGCGCGCCCTCGGGCGCGCCGTTTTTGGTCCTGCGCGGCGCGGATCAGATGGCCGCGATCAGTGCGCGTGTTGCCCCAATGGCGATCATTTCCGAACGCCTCTTGCCGCGCCTGCGATGAACCCAGACCCCAGGAAGGGCGAGGAGTTCCAGCCACCAAAGATTGCGGCTGCGTCGACGCGTCTTTTGCCAGACCGCCTCTGTGCCCGCTTGCCGATAGCCTTCGATGACTTGGCGCGCCATATGTCGGTTGGCGCTGGTGGTCACCATCATTGAATAGATCAGGACCATGAGATCACGAGCCTTGTCGTGATCGGTCGCGTCGAGCTTTGCGCCCGCTTCGAGGTCCAGAAAGGTGATCGCGCTCCCATCATGGCAGATATCGCGCAAGACCGGGCGACCATGCGCGAGGCCACGCGCGTGCAGATCAGCCAGAGCGCTGCCGATCTGACGCAGAAGCGCATCGGAAACGTCCCCGCTGCGGATGGCTTTTTCGACGGGTGTGCCGTGATCAGCAAGGATCAACCTGCGCTCATCTGCGGCGATGATCCGGGCAACAGCAGCACCACGCGCGGCGAAACTGCGCAACATTGCTGCCTCGCGCGCAAGCGCGCTGGCCGGATCCCCCTTGAATAGCCTGAGCCGCATATTGTCATGAATCTCCGCCATCTTGACGAAATAGTCACGCCCCTGAAACCTCAGCCGCGCGAGTCTGCTGAAAGGCAGGGCTGCTGCGCGCTGAAGCAAGGTTTCGGATAAAAATGCTTTAGGTTCCAGATGAGACATGATTGTTTCTGTGTTCACTTCCCTGAGATCTTCAGTGGGTATATAGGCTGGCCGGCGGAGAATATGACATAAATATGACAAACCCGCTAATTTTTTTTGTTCTGGTCTGTGTGGCCGGAGGGTTTGGTAGCGTGCTGCGCGCGTCGCTGACGGCAGCACTGTCGCGCAACCTGCAGGCCGCAGTTGCGATCCTGATCATCAATGCCACCGGCAGTTTCCTGATCGGCGTGGCGTTCGGTCGCCTGCCAGAGCAGGGCACTTTCGCGCTTCCGCTTGGTTTTTCGCTACTGGCCATCGGGATTCTGGGCGGGTTCACCACGGTTTCGACCTTTGCGCTGCAGGTGCTCGATCTCTGGCGGGCAGGGCAGCGGCGATTTGCGCTGCAGATCGCGCTCGGCTCTGCGCTGCTCTGCCCGGCGCTTGCGGGCCTCGGCGTCGCCATCGCGAGGATGCTGTGATGCAGGCTGGCACGATCACACTCATCGCAGTCGGGCTGGGGGGCGCTTTGGGAACCGGGGCGCGGGTCGGGCTCAGTCTGGCGGCGCTCGCCCGGATCCCTGAACAGGCTTTTCTGGCGACGCTTCTGGCGAATATCCTTGGCGCGGCCCTGATCGGCTATCTGTCGACGCGGGCGCTCTCAGTGCGGGCCAAAGGCTTCTGGATGACGGGGTTTTGCGGTGGATTCACCACATTTTCGCTATTTTCGCTGGAACTGGTGACACTCGTGGAGAACTCTCCGAGCGTAGCGCTGGCCTATGGCAGCGGCTCATTGGTGTT
>SKIM01000275.1 GCA_007116445.1 Natronohydrobacter sp. | reverse complement strand
CGCGACGCGCTGCTCAGCCGACCGCTGACGGACGAATAACGCAACGGAAAGGACCGAACCATGCCGCTTTACATGCTTCTTTGCACAGATAGACCCGAGGCGCTGGAGCTGCGCAAATCCACCCGCGAGGCGCATCTCGCCTATGTCGCCGAAACCGGCTGCGTGGTCATGGCCGGCCCGCTTCTGGACAAAGCCGGTGAAATGGCAGGCTCACTGATCGTGCTGGATCTGCCCGATATTGAGAGCGCGACGCAATGGGGCGCGCATGATCCCTACGCTCTGGCTGGTCTGTTCGAAAGCGTGCGCCTGCAGGAATGGAAAAAGGTCATCGGCTGATGCGCTTCTGGCTGCTGAAATCCGAGCCTGATGCTTTCAGCTGGGATGATCTCGTGGCCAGAGGGTCTGCGGGCGAAGAATGGAACGGGGTGCGGAATTATCAGGCGCGCAACATGATGCGCGAGATGGCCCTCGGCGATCGTGCCCTTTTCTACCACAGCCAGAAAGACAAGGCGATTGTTGGCATCTGCGAGGTGATCGCCCTCGCCCATCCTGACAGCACCAGCACCGATCCGCGCTGGGACTGTGTGGATGTGCGCGCCTGCACCGCCCTGCCCCGCCCGGTCACGCTTGCGGATTGCAAGGCCGAGCCGCGACTGGCCGGCATGGCACTGGTCCGCACGCCGCGCTTGTCAGTTCAGCCTGTCAGCCCAGACGAATGGGCGCTGATCTGCGACATGGGCGGAGTTGTGCCATGACGCTTGCAGCCCGTGCGCGCCCGACGATGCCCGATTTCATGCTGGAGACCCGCGCGATGGCTGCTGGTGCGCGGCGTGTTGCCGGCATTGATGAGGTCGGACGCGGGCCAATGGCAGGGCCGGTCACCGCCGCCGCGGTGATCCTCGACCCGCTGCGCATCCCCGAAGGCTTGCGCGACAGCAAGATATTGACGCCCCTCCGGCGCGACGCGCTCGCTCGCCAGATCCACGAGGTCGCGCAAGTTGGCATAGGCCATGCCAGTGTCGACGAAATCGATGCGCTCAATATCTTGCGCGCCAGTCATCTGGCCATGGAACGCGCCGTCAGGGCGTTGCCGATTGCGCCCGATCATCTGTTGATTGACGGCAGCATGCTGCCCGCCCCCCTCGCTGCACACGCCAGCGCAGTGGTGAAGGGCGATGCACGGTCTCTGTCGATTGCGGCGGCCTCGATCGTCGCGAAAGTCTGCCGCGACGCTGTGATGTGCACGCTTGCGCAGGACTGCCCAGGCTATGGATGGGAGCGCAACGCAGGTTATGTGACCCGCGACCACAAGGATGCGCTGGCACGACTGGGGGTAACCGTGCATCACAGACGCAGCTTCGCGCCTGTCCGCGCCGCGTTGCAACGCTGACACCCTGCCGCAGCACGGCCATCAGGGCCACCCCCCGCGTCATCGCAAATGCATCATTCGATGCATGATCCAAGATCTCACGGCTGAGAAGAACTACAGCCAGTCTGATTACCGCCCAGAAGCGGATATATAGCCCGAACTGAGATTGCGCTTTGCACAACTTAATGGCTTGGCCGTGACGTGACTGATGGAAATTGCGTGATCGCGCCTGTTCAATCCCACCGAATGCGCTAAGCTCCCGCAGGTAGCAAAACAGGAGCAACTGCGTGGCCTGGATCAAGAGGATAGCGGCCATTGTTGCCATCGTTTGCATTGCGCTTATCGGGTGGGCTGCGTTCCTTCCGGGCTCGCATGGCACGTTGGATCGGTTCGGACTGCTCGGTCCGATGCGTAGTATCGGGCTGCCTGTGGCGGAAACCGATCAGACCGGTGCAGGCGGCCGACCAGGCTTTGGCGGTGGCGGTGGCGGCATTGCAGTGGTTGTGCGCGAAGTCGCGAGCCAGGTCGCAGACAGTCGCTTGTCAGCGATTGGCACCTCCCGTCCCGCGCGATCTGTCGCGCTGAGCGTAGACGTCACCGGAACGCTGATCGAAATCCCTGTATCCTCCGGAGACTGGGTCGAAGCGGGCACGCGCGTCGCGCGAATGAATGCCGAAGCGCAGGAACTGGCACGCGACCGTGCGGAGCTTGCGCTGAGAGATGCGCAAAGCCGGGCAAACCGCGTGGCGCAGCTGCGCGGCAGTGGGTCTGCATCACAAGTGCAGATTGATGAAGCCGAACTCGCGCTTGGCCGCGCGGAGCTGGATCTGCGGATCGCACAATACGAGCTTGAACGGCGCGAGATCATCGCCCCGATTTCGGGCTGGATCGGGTTGATCATGATGGAAGAGGGTAATCTTCTTGCCGCCAACACCGAATTTGCGCGACTCGATGACCGGAGCACTCTGCTGATCGATTTTGATATCCCCGAACGTCATGTCGGACGCATCGCGGTCGGGGACGGCTTGCGTGTCAGTCCGCTGGCGCGGCCTTCCGAGGCCCGCAGCGGGCGCATTCGTGCGATAGACGCGCGTGTCGATCAGGACAGTCGGGCCCTGCGGATCCAGGCCGAGATCGACAACGAAGACGATCAGCTGCGCCCGGGCATGGCGTTCCGCGTCCAGCTCGATCTGCCCGGAGAAAGCTTGCCCTCGGTCGACCCGCTCTCGGTGCAATGGGACCGCGACGGGGCTTTCGTCTGGGCGCTTGATGCCGAGGATCGCGTCAACCGGGTCCGCATCGAAATCGCGCAACGCCGTGATGACAGCGTGCTGGTGCGCGCCGAGCTCGTGCCCGGAACTTTCGTGGTCACAGAAGGCGTCCAGAACCTGCGCCCCGGCGCAACGGTGGCGCCCCGACAGCGTCTTGGGCCTGATGGAGAGGTGCTTGAAGATGCAGCCATGGCCCGTTCGCAGGCGCCACAGCCCGAGATCTGATCCATGAGTGATATCGAAAACCGCGCCGCCGCTGATCAGGAAACAAAATTAATTGCGCAATCCGGGATCGCGCTTTTCGTGCGACGTCCGATCCTGGCCTTCGTATTCAGCGCCTTGATCGTGATCGCCGGGCTGGCTGCGTTGTTCGCGGTCGAAATTCGCGAGTTGCCTGATATCGATCGCCCTGTGATCACCGTCACGACGAATTTCCCCGGCGCGGGACCAGAGACAATCGACCGCGAAGTCACCTCGCGTATCGAGGGCGCAGTCGGGCGCGTGGCTGGTGTCCAGAATCTGTCATCGGAATCGCGCTTCGGACGGTCGCGCGTGGTGGCGGAGTTCAGCGACAGCACTGATATAGATGTCGCCGCGACCGATATCCGGGATGCCATCGCCCGGATCCGCAATGCGCTGCCCGATGATGTGGACGAGCCGCGGATCATCAAGGCGGACTCAGATTCCGATGCCGTGATGCGGATCTCCGTCACATCGCCAGTGCGATCAGTTCAAGACCTGAGCCGCCTGGTGCAGGACGTGGTGGAGGATCGGCTGATTTCGGCACCCGGCGTCGCGGATCTGCAGATCTTTGGCAATCGGGCAGAGATCTTCCGCGTCGATATCGACATGCTGGAACTGGCTGCACGCGGGCTGGACCTGAGCGATGTCCGCAGAGCGTTGCGCACAGTGTCTTTCGATGTTCCGGCGGGCGCCTTGTCGAATGACCGACAGTCGCTGCAGGTCCGCACCACCGCGTCTGTGACCACGGCAGCGGATTTCGAAGCTCTGGCGCTGCGCGGCGACATGCGGCTGGGCGATGTTGCGACAGTCACACTCGGCCCTGCCCCCGGCGAAACGCAGCTGCGCGCCAATGGCCAGACGGGGATCGGTTTGGGCATCTTGCGTCAGGCCCAGAGCAATACGCTGGAAATCTCACGGAATGTCCGCCAGATCGTGGATGAATTGCAAGAGATCCTGCCCGAGGATGTGCGGATCTTTGTCACCTCGGATGAGGCGATTTTCGTGGGTGGCGCGATCACGGAAGTGCTCAAGACATTGACGCTCGCCCTGCTGATCGTGGTCGCTACGATTTATCTGTTTCTGCGCGACGCGCGGGCAACGCTGGTGCCCGCAGTCACCATGCCCATCGCGCTGATCGGCACGCTTGCGGCGATCTATCTGGTCGGATTTTCGGTCAATATCCTGACACTGCTCGCACTGGTTCTGGCCACCGGCATGGTGGTGGATGACGCAATCGTCGTGCTGGAAAACATCGTGCGCCGTCGCGCGCAGGGCATGGGCGTGCGGGCCGCGGCAGTTTTGGGCACGCGGCAGGTTTTCTTTGCCGTGGTCACGACAACCGCGACGCTGGCGGCCGTTTTCATCCCGCTCTCGTTCTTGCCCGGACAAGCGGGCGGCTTGTTTCGCGAATTCGGCTTCACACTGGCGATGGCCGTGCTGTTGTCATCCGTCGTCGCGCTCTCGCTCTGCCCGGTGCTGGCCAGCAAGATGTTGCGGGCAACCGAACCCGCAGCGCAGCAAGCGCCCAGCTTGACGGCGCGCGCGGGCAGCAAGATTGCCGCATATTACGAACGCAGCCTGTCCGGCGCGCTCGCGCAGCCCTTTCTGGTGATCGTCGCCGCGCTTCTCTTTGCTGCCTCGGGTTGGTTTGCAGCGCAATCGATCCCACAGGAATTGACCCCGCCCGAAGATCGCGGCGTGGCGCTCCTGTCAGTGACCGCCCCACAGGGCGTATCGATCGATTTCACCGACCGCAAGGTGCGCGAGATCGAAGCCATCATCGCCCCGCTGCGCGATGCAGGCGAAGTGACGAATGTCTTTTCCATCATCGGCATTGGCGGGCAGGAGAACCGGGCCTTCATGGTCATGACGCTTGCCGATTGGGATCAGCGCGCCCGCAGTCAGCAAGAGATCGTCGGCCAGATCAATGCCGGTTTGCGCAATGTCATCGGTGTTCGGGCTTTTGCCATACAGCCCAATTCGCTGCGCATCAGGGGCGCAGGGCAAGGGCTGCGCTTCGCGGTTCTAGGCAATAACTATGATGCGCTGGCCGACAGCGCCGATGCACTCGTTGCTGCCATGAACGCACAGGGCCGCTTCGGTCAGGTGCGGCTTGATTTTGAAACCACGCAGCCACAATTGTCGATCAGCGTGGATCGCGACCGGGCGTCGGATCTGGGTGTGGATCTCGACGGGCTGGCCGAGGCGTTGCAGGCCGTGCTCGACGGGCGCAGTGTCGGCAATGTCTTCATCGAGGACCGCAGTTTCGACATTCAGATGTTGTCCACACGCACGCCCGTGCGTGACCCCAATGATCTTGAGCAGAGTTTCGTGCGCAATGCCGGGGGCCAGATCATCTCGATTTCGAGCTTCATCAGCCTGGAAGAACGCGCAACAGCCCCGCAGTTGACCCGCGAGGACCAGAGCCGCGCAGTGCAGATCACCGCAAGTCTCGCGCCCGGCTTCTCGCTTGGAGCCGCAATGGCCGAGACTGAGCGTCTGGCGTCCGAAATTCTTCCTGCAGATCATCGCCTCTTGCCTCTGGCCGAGGCCGCGACGCTGGACGAAACTTCTGCCGGTATCGTGCTTGTCTTCGGCTTTGCAATCCTGATCGTGTTTCTGGTTCTGGCAGCACAATTCGAGAGCTTCGTGTCCGCCATCGTGGTCATGGTCACAGTGCCACTGGGGTTGGCTTGCGCGGCCTTTGCGTTGCTGTTTACCGGGGTCAGTCTGAATGTCTATTCGCAGATCGGGCTAGTGCTTCTGGTGGGGATCATGGCCAAGAACGGCATCCTGATCGTGGAATTCGCCAATCAGCTGCGCGATGAAGGCGCCGAGATCGCCGATGCGATCCGCGATGCCACCCGCATCCGTCTGCGCCCGGTGATGATGACCATGACCTCGACTGTGCTGGGTGGTGTGCCGCTGATCCTGTCCACTGGCCCTGGCGCCGAGGCGCGCGAGGCACTGGGTTGGGTCGTGGTCGGGGGTCTTGGACCGGCGACACTGGCCACGCTCTATCTGACCCCTGTGGCCTATCTGTTGCTTGCGCGGTTCAGTGCCGCACGGGCCGAAGGGGCGCGCAAACTCGACGCAGAGCTCAGCCAGGCGATGCGCACACGCAGCCTTTAGTCAGAAAATCAGTGCTCAATCAGTGGCGGGCACTTTCTGCGGGGCGGTCAGCTGGCGCACAGCGTAATCGGCGGCATCATCAAATGGCTTGAGGACAACGCTCGCGCCCTGACGCATCAGCTCATCAGCCTCTGCGACTTTCTGCACCGAAAGGAAAACCCGCCCGCGATAATTGGCCGATTGCAGCCCATGCAGAAGCGCAAGCTGCGGATCGGCTTCTGTCAGTGCACCACGGTCGCGCGGGACTGCTGAGACGACCGCGCGAACATCTCGCAGATCGATATGGGCCACGAATTCCGGGTCTGTTGCATCGCCATAGCTGGCATCCAGCCCCATCCGTCGCCAATTCGCCAGCGCTTCGGGGTCGAAGTCGATGCCCAGAACCCGGTAACCCTGTTCACTCAGCCGCGCGCCAATACGGCAGCCATAGCGCCCGAGCCCGAAAATGATGAAATCATACCCGCGCAGCTCCGCGCTCTGGGTGTCATCAGTTTCGCGATGCGCCTGTCGACGCTCGAAGATCCCCAGATAAGGTTCACAGATCTCGAAAAGCTTGTGTGACCAGGTGATCATGTAGACCGACAGCGCGATCGTCACCAGCCCGACCAGCGTCACCAGACCCATGGCCTGCTGGCCAACATGGCCTATGGTGATCCCCATCGCCATGAAGATCAGCGAGAATTCGGAAATCTGCGCGACCGTCAGCCCGGCCAGAAACCCCGTGCGCTTACGGTAGCCCATATACCCCATGATCGCGAGGACAATCAGCGGATTGCCGATCAGAACGAAGAGCGACAGCACGATAGCCGGGCCGATCTGATCGCCCAGAGTCGAAAGCTGCAACCCGGCACCGAGATTGATGAAGAAGAACAGCAGCAGAAAATCGCGCAGGCTGGCCAGCCGCGAGCTGATTGCTTCGCGAAAATCGGTCGAGGCCAGCGAGACCCCGGCCAACAGCCCACCGAGTTCCTTGCCAAATCCCAGCACATCGCCCAGAGCGGCAAGGCTGGCGGCCCAGCCTACCGCGAAGATGACCATCAATTCCGGCGAGCGCGCCACGCGTGACAGCAGAGGGTCAGCCACATAGCGAATGAACAGGATCACGGCCGCGACCATGAGCGCACCGCCGAGGAAAACCTGCACGACCTCCCAGACGCCGCCGCTGTCTTCGCCAAGCCCGACCCCGATCGCCGAAAGCGTGACCATGGCGAGCACCACGAAAATATCCTGCACGATCAGGAAACCAAGCGCGATCTTGCCATGCAGAGCGCCGATTTCCTGCTTGTCCGACAAGAGCTTCACGATGATGATGGTGGATGAAAATGTGAGGGCGACCGCAATGTAGAGCGAGGTCACCGGATCGATCCCCAGCGCCAGGCAGATCAGGAAGCCAAACGCCGCAGTGAATGTCACCTGCCCCAGCCCTGTCGCCACAGCGACCTTGCCCAGATTGCGCACCAGGCTCACATCGAGTTTCAGCCCGACCAGAAAGAGCAGGACAGCGATGGAAATCTGGCTGAGCGTCTCGATGAAATCCACCGATGACACCAGCCCCAGTGCATCCGGCCCGGCCAGGACGCCCACGGCGATGAAGGCCACGACCAGCGGCTGACGCAGCATCAGCCCGATAAAGCCCACCCCGGCAGCGAGAAGCACCAGAAGCGCAATTTCGTAGAATATCGAGGCAAAATTTGCGTCCAAAGCTCTGCCTTTCTGTCATCATGCCAGTTGCCCTGTGTTATCCTGCATTGACAGTGTTGGCTAGGGTAAGCCGGACCGTGGCTCGTTCATATGCAGGCCTGTCGCAACGACTGTCGGTCACGCAAACTTGCGCCGACCGGGCCACTTCCTGCCCATTGCGTGGCTCCCCCCCCTTTACCCTTCGACCATCCCGGCCCTATAAGGCAGGGGAGTTATGACGGGCCTTGCGAGGCGCGTTTCTTCTTTTGCGAGCACTGGAACCCCGGAATGAGATTTTTTCCCAGCCTGTTTTCGACAGACATGGCCATCGACCTCGGGACGGCCAACACCCTGGTTTATGTGAAGGGGCGTGGGATCATTCTGAATGAACCCTCGGTCGTGGCCTATCATTCGAAGGATGGCCGCAAGGCCGTTCTGGCGGTCGGGGAAGATGCGAAACTGATGCAGGGCCGGACGCCTGGCAGTATCGAAGCGATCCGCCCGATGCGCGACGGGGTGATCGCGGATTTCGATGTCGCCGAAGAAATGATCAAGCATTTCATCCGCAAAGTGCATCGCAACACAGTGTTCTCAAAGCCGAAAGTGATCGTGTGTGTGCCTTATGGCGCAACCCCGGTCGAAAAGCGTGCGATCCGGCAATCAGTGCTCTCGGCCGGCGCACGGCGCGCGGGCCTGATTTCCGAGCCGATTGCCGCGGCCATCGGGGCCGGCATGCCGATCACTGACCCGACAGGGTCGATGGTGGTTGATATCGGCGGCGGGACGACCGAAGTCGCCGTGCTCAGCCTGGGCGACATCGTATATGCCCGCTCGGTGCGTGTTGGTGGCGACCGGATGGACGAATCGATTGTCAGCTTCCTGCGGCGCAACCTCAACCTGCTGATCGGCGAATCGACCGCGGAAAAGATCAAATGTGCGATCGGCACAGCGCGCATGCCCGATGACGGGCGCGGGAAATCGATGCTGGTGCGCGGGCGCGATCTTCTCAATGGCGTGCCCAAGGAAGCCGAGATCACGCAAGCGCAAGTGGCCGAGGCCCTCGCAGAGACTGTGACCACGATCTGCGAGGCCGTGATGATCGCACTGGAGACGACGCCGCCTGATCTGGCCGCCGATATCGTTGACCGGGGCGTGATGCTGACCGGCGGCGGCGCGCTTCTGGGCGAGCTGGATCTGGCGCTGCGTGAACAGACCGGCCTGTCGATTTCGGTCGCGGATGAGGCACTTAACTGTGTGGCGATTGGCACGGGCAAGGCGCTGGAATATGAGAAACAATTGCGTCACGCCATTGACTATGACAGCTGACGCCTGAAGCGGCAGGATCTGCGCCTTGAGCGATGACAGCAAATATGATCAGGATTTCATTCGCCCGGTGCGACGCGTTCTGATCGGGGTTCTCGCGGTCAGCCTGCTCTCGGTCTTCCTTGTCTGGCGCATAGACAGCCCGCGTGTCGAACAGTTTCGCATGGCCGTGATCGACCGGGTGGTTCCGTCATTCGACTGGGCCATGCGGCCCGTGGCACGATTGGCCGCAATGGCCGAGAATTTCCGCTCCTATGCGCGCATCATCGAACAGAATCAGGAGTTGCGCCGTGAATTGCAGCAAATGCGGTCCTGGCGCGAAGCTGCTTTGCAGCTCGAACAGCGGAATGCGCAGCTCTTGGACCTTAATCAGGTCAGGCTTGATCCACAGCTGACCCATGTGACCGGCGTGGTGATGGCCGATAGTGGCTCGCCCTTCCGCAAGTCGGTCTTGTTGAATGTGGGCGCGCGCGATGGGGTGCAGGACGGCTGGGCTGTCATGGACGGGCTTGGGCTGGCTGGGCGCATCGCCGGTGTGGGCCAACGCACAGCGCGCGTTGTCTTGCTGACCGATACCGCCAGCGCGGTGCCCGTCATCGTGCAACCTTCGGGCCAGCGGGCGATGCTGATCGGTGACAATTCGCCCTTCCCGGTCCTCGAATTCGTCGAGACCCCCGATGATCTGCGCCCCGGCGACCGCGTGATTAGCTCAGATGACGGTGGGGTGTTTCCGGCGGGGCTGCTGGTGGGCGAAGTCGTGATCACCCGCGACCGGCGCCTGCGCGTGCGAATCGCGGCCGATTTCGGACGGCTGGATTTCCTGCGGGTTCTGCGCTCACGCCCGATCGAGCGCATCACTGATACCGGCGCACTGATTACGCCCGAACAGCTCCCCACCGGTCTTGAGGGCGGGCTCTCCGGGGAGGGCGAGGATGGTTGAACGTCGCCGCACGAAGCGGCTGATCTTCATGGCACTTTTTCTGCTTCTGGCCGCCCTGATGACCTTTTACCGACTGCTTCCACTGGGCGGATACGGCATCGATGCGACGCTGAGCGAAGAAGAGCGGTTGGTTGCATTCGAAGCGTCCTCGCTTTGGGAGCAGATGGGGGTGCCCGACCTTTTGTTATGCCTGACGATGGCCTGGGTCTTGCGCCGCCCGGATCTGCTGCCTGCTCCGCTGATTGCCGGCTATTTCCTGCTCGAAGACATTCTGCTCCTGCGGCCGCCGGGGCTCTGGGCCATGATGGTGCTGCTCGGGAGTGAATTTCTGCGCAGACATGCTGCACAGTTTCGCAGCTACCGGTTCTTTTCAGAATTTCTGTTGGTTGCGGGACTGTTCGTCGCGATGTGGCTGGCAAATCGTGCTGTGCTCGCGATTGTGATGGTGCCGCTGCCTGCGCTCGGGTTGAGCTTCGTGCATTTACTCGGCACAATCGCGGCCTACCCAGTCATGGTGGCGATTTCGCGATTTGTCTTCGGATTGCGCAAACCGGCCACGGGCGAACTGGACGCTTTGGGACAGAAATTGTGAAACGGTCTGATCGCGAGAAAGAAATCAGTTGCCGCATCGTGAGTCGGCGGGCACTCGTTTTTGGGGGGCTGCAGATGGGCGTTGCGGGCGCGCTGCTGTGGCGCCTGCGTGACATGCAGCTGGAACAATCCGAACAGTTTCGCCTTCTGGCCGAGGAAAACCGCATCAATCTGCGCCTGCTGCCCCCGACCCGTGGGTTGATCCTCGATCGGAACGGGGTCTTGCTGGCGGGCAATGAACAGAATTACCGTGTGGTGATCAAACGCGATGATGCAGGCGACATTGATCTGGTGCTCGGTCGTCTGGCAAAGCTGATCGCACTCACCGAAGACGAGATCGAGCGCGCGCGCCGTGACATGCTGCGCAATCGTCCCTTTGTGCCGGTTACAGTGGCCGAGCGGCTCAGCTGGGAAGAAATCAGTCGGGTGGCGTCCAATGCCCCTGCCCTGCCCGGTGTCACGCCCGAGATGGGCCTATCGCGCAACTATCCCCTGCGCGATGATACGGCGCATGTGGTGGGCTATGTCGGCCCTGTCTCGGAGCGCGATCTCGAAGCGCTTGAGACGCCCGACCCGGTCCTGCTGATCCCGCGCTTCCAGATCGGCAAGGTCGGCGTCGAACGGCTGGCCGAGGACAGGCTTCGCGGGCGCGCGGGCTCGCAACGCGTCGAGGTCAATGCTGTCGGCCGGGTCATGCGCGAACTTGACCGGGTGGAAGGCACACCAGGTGCCAATGTTCATCTGACCATTGATGCCACCTTGCAGAACTACGCGCTCGAACGCCTGCATGGGCATAGCGCTGCGGCGGTGGTGATGGACACGGCCAATGGCGATATCCTCGCGCTGGCCTCTGCGCCGAGCTTTGATCCCAATCTCTTCGTGCGCGGCATATCGCGGGCGGATTTCAACGAACTTCTGGAAAACAAGCATCGCCCCCTTGTCAACAAGACCGTCCAGGGCATGTATCCGCCCGGATCGACCTTCAAGATGGTCACAGCACTCGCCGCATTGGAAGCCGGTGTGACCGATGGGCGCGAGAGTGTCTTTTGCCCTGGTCACATGGATGTGTCAGGCCACAGGTTCCATTGCTGGAAGCGCGGCGGGCATGGGCGTGTCGGGCTGGTGTCAGCATTGTCCGAAAGCTGTGACGTTTATTTCTACGAGATGTCGCAGCGTTGCGGGATCGACAGGATCAATGCGATGTCCAGCCGGTTGGGTCTGGGTATCCGCTATGATCTGCCGATCACTTCGGTCGCCGGGGGGCTCAATCCCACGCGGGAATGGAAACGCGCCAATCGCAATGCGGAATGGCAGGTGGGCGATACGATCAATGCCTCCATCGGCCAGGGGTTCGTGTTGTCCACCCCGTTGCAACTGGCCGTGATGACTGCGCGGCTGGCCACGAATACTGCGGTTCTGCCCCGGCTGATCCGCGACCCGCTTGAGCGCAGCGAGGTGCACGCAGCCAGTCTCGATCTGCGGCCCGAATGGTTGCGGATGATCCGTCAGGGCATGGATCAGACGGTCAATGACCGACGCGGCACGGCCTATTCCTCGCGTGTGGTCGCCGAGGGCCAGCGAATGGCGGGCAAGACCGGAACCAGTCAGGTGTTCTCCATCAGCCGCGCCGAGCGGGATGCCGGGATACGTCGGCAACAGGATCTGCCCTGGAACCGGCGCAACCATGCGCTTTTCGTAAATTATGCGCCTTTTGACACGCCGCGCATTGCCGTGTCAGTAGTGGTCGAGCATGGGATGGGCGGGTCGTCTACCGCCGCCCCCATTGGCCGCGATATCATGCTCGCAGCGCTCAATGACGGCCGCCCGCCACTCTCGGCATATCCCGCACCCCAACGCAACCGCGTGCAGCATGAGCAGCAGGAACTCGAACAGCGCCTCCGCCGCCCTGAAGACATGCGGATCAGCCGCGCATGAGCTATCTGGAATATAACACCCGGCAGATGCCTGCAGGGCTGCGCAAGGTGCTGTATCTCAACTGGCCGCTGATCGTGCTTCTGATCCTTGTGGCCGGATACGGGTTCGTGATGCTATATTCCGTGGCAGGCGGCCGGCTGACGCCCTGGGCCGAACCCCAGATCAAGCGTTTCGGCGCAGGACTGGTGATCATGTTCATCGTGGCCTTCATGCCCTTGTGGTTCTGGCGTTCAATCGCGGGACTGAGCTATGTCGTGGCACTTCTGCTGCTTCTTGGCGTCGAATTCTTTGGCACAGTCGGTATGGGCGCAAAGCGCTGGCTGGTCATCGGGCCCGTGCGGGTCCAGCCCTCGGAACTGGCCAAGATCACGACGGTTCTGGCACTGGCGGCCTATTATGACTGGCTGGACCTGAAGAAAGTCTCGCATCCGCTCTGGGTGCTTGCCGCCGTGCTGATTGCGGTCATTCCCGCCTTTCTGGTCCTGCGCCAGCCTGATCTGGGCACAGCCATGTTGCTCGCCTTGGGGGGCGGCGTCGTGATCTTTGCCGCAGGCGTGCATTGGGGCTATTTCGCCGCCTTGATCGCCAGTGCGGCCGGGATGGTCACGCTGGTGCTGCAATCGCGCGGGACCGAGTGGCAATTGCTCAAGGATTATCAATACCGCCGCATCGATGCCTTTCTTGACCCGACCATCGATCCCTTGGGAGCAGGCTATCACATCAATCAGGCGATGATCGCGCTTGGCTCTGGTGGCTGGTCAGGGCGTGGCTTCATGGAAGGCACCCAGGCAAGGCTGAACTTCCTGCCCGAGAAACATACCGATTTCATCTTCACGACCCTCGCTGAAGAATTCGGCTTCGTCGGGGCGTCTTCTCTGCTGCTGCTCTACATGATGATCGTGGCGGTCTGCCTGCTGACCGCGATGCGCACCACAAACCGTTTCGGCGCGCTTCTGGTGATGGGGGTCATCGGAATGTTCTTCCTCTATTTCGCGGTAAATATGGCCATGGTGATGGGGCTCGCGCCAGTTGTCGGTGTGCCCTTGCCGCTGGTTTCTTATGGTGGGTCTGCAATGATCGTCCTGATGGTTGGCTTTGGGCTTGTCCACTCGGCCCATATCCACCGGGCGCGGCTGCCCTCATGACACTGACATGTCTGTTCTCTGCCGGGCTTGACGCATTCGATGCTTATGACGTGCCCTTGCGCGATGCGCTGGACCGCGCGGGGCTGGACGCGCAGATCGTGACCGATGCGCCGCCGGAAATCGTGGATTACATCATCTATGCCCCGTCGGGCACGCTTGACGACTTCACGCCCTTTCCGCGCTGCAAGGCCGTGCTGAGCCTTTGGGCCGGGGTCGAGCGGATCATCGGCAATCCGACCCTGACACAACCCTTGGCGCGGATGGTTGATCCGGGTCTGACGCAAGGCATGATCGAATATGTCACAGGGCATGTGCTGCGCCATCATCTGGGCATGGATGCGCATCTGCGGGCGTGCCCCGGTGACTGGCACCCCGTCGAGCCGCCTCTGGCGCAAGAGCGGGTCGTGGGGTTTCTGGGACTGGGCGTCTTGGGGACAAGCTGTGCGCAGGCGCTGCGGGGGCTGGGGTTCCAGGTAATCGGTTGGTCGGCATCGCCCAAGACCTTGCCCGGCATTCACTGCCATACAGGCACAAATGGGTTGAAGACCGTCCTGCAACAGTCTGAAATCCTTGTCACTCTGCTACCACATACGGCACAGACAGAAGCGCTGCTGGATGCCACGCGGCTGCAAGAGATGCGCCGTGGTGCGGTCCTGATCAATCCTGGACGTGGCGCATTGATCGATGATGACGCCCTGCTCGCCGCACTGGATCAGGGCCTGATCGCCCATGCGACGCTGGACGTGTTTCGCACGGAACCGCTGCCAGAAACCCATCCATTCTGGCATCATCCACAGGTCACGGTCACGCCGCATATCGCGGCGACCACCCGCCCGGCCAGTGCGGCGCGGCGCATCGTGGAAAACATCGCAAGGGTTGAACGTGGCGAACCCCTGCTCAACGAAGTATCGCGCAGGAACGGCTATTGACTGATCTGGAAAGCTGCAACTTTCCGTGAGAACTGTTGACGCTTTGGAAACTGTTTGGGTCTAGCCTCTGGTCATGACCGAACTTGGGACAATGGGATTGCGATACGGAACCGTCACGCAGGACGGCGCTGCTGCCCATGCGGACCCTCCCTGCGCCTGCAGGTTTGGCCACTTGCACACCGCCGGGAGCTTGCCGTGATGAGATGGCTTCAGATCGCCGTTGCCAGTTTTCTGACACTGGCGGGGCTGATGGCCATCAGCGCCCTGACCGATCACTGCGCAGGCGCGACAGAGTTCTGCCGGGCTGACCATCAGGCTGATAGCCTGCGAAATAAGCCGCCAGGGATGCCAGCTGCAGAATCTGAAACACCACGCCCTGCCCGAAACCCGCCGCCACGCGCAGTTCTCGCGCATGCATTCGAACCACTGCCGCTAAGCCTCGAACAGGGAAGCACCCGGAATTTCGTCTTGCCGCCGGGTCAGACCATGCTGGATGTCGCGACACAGGTGGGGCGTATCGCGGTTGATGAGCTTTCGCTGATCGCTGTGGTCACGCAAGACGGGCTGCGTCATGCGCTGGTGCGCCTTCCTGATGGCCGCATCCTGCGATTGGTGCAAGGAGACGCGATTGATGAGGACACAGTCGCTGCCATCAGTGACGAAGCGCTGTTCCTCATCGGACCAGATCTGACACCTCGGGCGCTGGTACTGGGCGGCTGAAGCTCCGCAAAGGCCGGAAAACCTTGGCATTGGGACAAATCTTCATGTTACCTCCGAGCTCGGATCAAACCGGGGGTCTTGATGGGAAACTCTTGTGAAATCGCTGTGATCGGCGCGGGCATCATCGGCCTGAGCTGCGCCTTGCGACTGGCCCGGAACGGGCATGAGGTGACAGTGATCGCGCCGGAAGACGACGAAACTGGCGCGTCCTATGGCAATGCTGGTGTGATCGCCGATTATGCTGTGCTCCCCGTTGGCACCCCCGACGTTCTGCGCAATCTGCCCGCACTGCTTTTGGACCGCGACAGCCCGCTGGCGCTGCGCCCGTCCATCGCGCTCGCCCCGTGGCTGCTGCGCTTCGCGCGTGAATCGCTGCCGCGACGGGCCGCGGAAAATACGCGCGCTATCGCGGCATTGACCGCGCGCGCCTATGCAAGCTGGCGCGAATGCGCGGATGAGATCGCCGCAACAGCGCTTCTCAAGCCGCTCGGATCACTGTATCTGCTCGAGACTGAAGCCGATCTTCGTGCCGTGACACTGAAACCCTATCATGCCCATGGCGTCGAAGCCGAGCTGATTGATCGTGACATGCTGGGACAGCTGCAGCCCGGCCTGCCTGAAGATTGTGGTATGGGGGCCGTCTTCTTTCCGCGCACGATCACACTGGACGATCCGACGGCAATGATGCGCAGCTTGCGCCATGCGCTGGAAAGCGCAGGGGTGACGCGCCTGAGCGCCCGCGTCACAAAGCTCCTGCGCGAGGGGCGGAAAATGGCCTTGCATACTGACCGAGGCATTCTCCACGCAGCCAAAGTAGTGCTGGCCGCTGGCGCATGGTCGCGCGAACTGGCCGCGCAGATCGGCGACCGGGTGCCGTTGGATACAGAGCGCGGCTATCATCTGGAATATGACAGCCCTGCCCCGCGCCTGCTGCGGCAGATGACCCCTGTTGCGCGCGGGTTCTATTTCTGTCCGATGGCCGGGCGTCTGCGCGTCGCGGGCACTGTCGAACTTGGCGGACGCGACCGCCCAGCATCGCCGCGAAGATGGGAGATGCTCGAGCGCGGCGCGCGGGCGATTTTGCCCGATCTGCCCGCACCGGACCGCCATTGGATGGGGTGCCGCCCGTCACTCCCTGACTCGCGCCCGATCATCAGCCCGTCAGCGACTGCAGGCGCGCAGGTGATCCATGCTTTCGGCCATGGGCATCTCGGTCTGACCCTTGCGCCGTTGACCGCCCGGCTGGTAGCGGCCCTGATCGCTGGAAAAACCCCCGAAGTCGATCTCACGCCCTACCGCGTCAACCGTTTCTGAACCAGAGTCGCCCCGATCGTGGCCAGAAGGAAAATCAGCGCCGCGACCACGACGATTGAGGGGCCGGAGGGCGTGTCCTGCAACAGCGACAGCCGTAGCCCGCCAACAACCGACACGACACCGATCGCGACTGCGAAAACGGCCATCGCCTCGGGTCCGCGCGCCAGATTGCGCGCGGCGGCCGCCGGGATGATCAGCATGGCCGCAATCAGCAAGGCACCCACGATTTTCAACGCCACCGCGACCACGATCGCCAGGGCCAAAGTCAGCACCATGCGTTCCCGCGCCGGATTGATCCCGGCGGCATGCGCCAGATCCTCGCTCAGCGTGGCAGTGAGCAGCGCCTGCCAGCGCCAGAGCATCAATCCCAGAACAAGGCCTGACCCGGCGGCGATGACGCCAAGGTCAAAGCGCGAAACCGCAAGGATATCGCCAAAGAGGAAGGCCGTCAGATCGACCCGCACCGCAGGCAGGAACGACACGGCGACAAGACCGAAGGCCAGCGCTGAATGCGCAAGCACGCCCAGTGTCGTGTCCATTGCCCAGCCCCGCCCTGCGAGCGTCGCGACGATCATCGCCATGACGAGCGCCACAACCATCGTCCCGATGAAGATGCTGATCTGAAATGCCAGCGCGAGCGCGACCCCCAGAATGGCCGCATGCGCCGTCGCATCACCGAAATAGGCCATGCGCCGCCAGACCACGAAACAGCCCAGCGGCCCGGTCGCGCAGGCGACGGCGACGCCTGCAAGCGTCGCGCGGATCATGAAATCGTCAAGCATTATCAACCTTCTCCGGCACCGGCGCATGAGTGCATTCCGCGCCATGCGCGTGGTCATGGCTATGCTGATAGAGCGCCAGCGCCCCGCCTGTGCCCAGCCCGAACAACGCACGATATTCAGGCGCATCGCGCACCACCTGCGGCGCGCCTTCGCAGCAGATATGCCCGTTGATGCAGATCACCCTGTCCGAGGCGGACATCACCACATGCAAATCATGGCTGACCGACAGCACTGCGCAGCCCAGCTCGGCGCGCATCTCGGCGATAAGGCGGTAGAAGGCAGCAATCCCGGGCTGGTCAAGCCCGGCGGTCGGCTCATCAAGCATCAGGATATCGGGACTGGCCAGCAACGCACGCGCCAACAAAACACGCTGGAACTGCCCGCCCGAAAGTGTCGCCATATTTTGTCGTGCGACATCTGGCACACCAACGCGGGCAAGCACCGCGGCAATCGCCGCGCGGCTCTGGCGGTTCGGCAGCGACAGAAAGCGCGCGACCGGCAGCGGCAGGCCAGGATCGAGATGCAGGCGCTGGGGCAGATAGCCGATACGCAGCCCGGGGGCACGGGTGACGCGACCCTGAGTCGGCCCCACGACGCCCAGAAGCGCGCGCAGGAGGCTGGTCTTGCCTGACCCGTTCGGCCCGACAATGGTCACGATTTCCCCGCGCGCGATGGAGAAATCGATATCGAACAAGACCTGCCGCCCGCCATAAGCGACGGCCAGGCGCTCTGCGGAAATCAGGCTCATTCAGGCGCATCCTGACAGGCGCGACATTGGCCGACGGCCTCGATCGTGGCCCGGTCAAGCTGGAAGCCCGCGGCCTGCGCAGCCTGATCAAGCGCCCGGCTGAGCAGATCGGCATCCGCTTCCGTAACGCTGTTGCATTTCTCGCAAATCAGGAAGGCCGCGCGATGATCATGGTCGGGTTGCGCACAGGCCGTAAAGGCATTCAACCGCCGGATGCGATGCGCAAGCCCATGTTCTACAAGAAAGTTCAACGCACGATACGCCACAGGCGGCTGAGTTCCATAACCTTCGGCCGCAAGCTTTTCCAAGACCTCGTAAGCCCCGAGCGCGCCATGCGCGTGCAGCAGGATTTCCAATGTGCGCCGCCGGACAGGCGTCAGGCGCGCGCCCTGCATCCGCGCGCGCGTTTCTGCGGTTTCGAGGATCGCGGCCATGCTGTCGGAGCCACTATGCGCAGCGCAACAAAACCCATCATGATGCATCGGTGACGTCATTCGCCCTTGCCTTTGATGTTATTATATAACATGTCAGTCACTTGTAATACCATAACATACGGAGTTCCCCATGCGCTACTCATTCGCTCTGGCCTGCGCCATGTTGGCCACACCGCTCGCGGCTCAGGATACGCGGGTGGTCACTGATTTTCAGGTCACGCATTCTCTGGTGTCCATGGTCATGGGCGATACGGGCACGCCGGATCTGCTGCTCGATCAGGGTGGTGACCCGCATAGCTTCCAGCTGCGCCCCTCGCAAGCCCGCGCCTTGTCCGAAGCTGATATGATCTTCTGGGTCGGGGCCGAGCTCACCCCATGGATGGCACGCGCGCTTGAGGGAACCGAAGCGCGCGGCCATTTGGTCACACTGCTGCAAGCTGAGGGTCTTGCCCTGCAAGATTTTGCGCATGGCCATTCGCATGATCACGGCCACTCGCATGACAACCACGGGCACTCCCACGATAACGGCCATTCCCATGATGACCACGGTCATTCCCATGATCACGGCCACTCGCATGACAACCACGGGCACTCCCACGATAACGGCCATTCCCATGATGACCACGG
>SKIM01000323.1 GCA_007116445.1 Natronohydrobacter sp. | reverse complement strand
TTGGACTTTCGCGACTGGCAGTAAAGTCAATTCAATTTCACAACTATCGAGATTGCCCGCTATGCCCAAGCCTTCCCCGAAACCCGTCCCAATCCTGACCACTGACGAGGCCGCCGAGGACTTCCTCGACCAAGACCTCTCCGCCCTCGATTTCAGCCAGTTCAAACCCATGCGGTTTGAACCCCTGCCGAAATCCGCGCCCACGCCAAAGCGCCGCTCGAACTCCTGAAAGCCGAAACCAAAGCCCCCAGCACCCTATCAGCGCCTCATCCGCGAGGCGCTGGAGCGGGCGCTTGACAAATCCTGACCCTACCGCGCGCCCTGCATACCAAATTTTATCATTCAATAACAACGCGTTAGTGTTTCACGTGGAACATCTCACAGCGCCAACTCGCCCCGTTCCAGCGCCGTGCCGAGCATCCCCACAGCCTCTGCCAGTTTCGCGTCGATGATGTCGAGATATTCGGTCCAGCTGTGCATCCCCTCCAGCGGCGCGGCCCCGTCCGAGATGCCGCGCAGCGCCACCAGCGGCACGTCAAACCGCTGGCAGGCCCGCAGCACGGCGTAGCTCTCCATATCGACCATATCCGCGTCGATCCCCGCATAGGCCGCCCCCGACACGATATTGCCCCCCGTCGACAGATGCGCGCCCGCCAGCCCCGCGATCTGGTGGGGCAGCGGCAGGCGTGCGGGCAGGTCCAGAAACGGCGTCACCCCGCGCGCGAAGCCCAAGGGGCTGGCATCCATGTCGCGGTAGGACACGCTCAGCGCCTGATAGACGCCGCATTGCTCCAAACTCGCCGAACCCGCCGAGCCGAGCGACACGACCAGATCGGGCCGCACCTGCGCCAGTGTCGCTGTCGCCACGACCGCCGCCTCGACCGGCCCGACGCCGGTGATCACCGGCGCGAACAACGCGCGCAGATGCGGGCCGTATTCCGCCTCTGCCGCCATCAGGAACAACACCCGCTTGCCGCCGAACGCCTGCAACATGCGCTTACCCCCGCCGCGCGACATGCACCGCGCATTGCGCCCGCGACACGACCTTGCTCGCCGTCGATCCCAGCATCAACGCCTGCGTGCCGGGCCGGTGCGAGGCGATCACGATGCAATCCACACCCTGCAGATTGGCGAGGTCAAGCACCTCCTGCGCGGCATTGCCCTCAGCCACCACTACAGCGGCCTGATCAAAACCTTCGGCGATTTCGGTCAGGTCCGTCTCGATGGCGCTGCGCATTTCCTCGCGCCAGCCTTCGGGCAGGTAGCTGAGCGCAAAGACCGGCGCGGCTTCCATCACATGGATCAGCGTGATCTGCGCGCCTTGTGCCGCCAGCGCGCGCGCGATCTCAAGCGAGGGGGCAGCGTCATGCCCCTCATCATAGGCGACAGTGACCAGAAGATGGGAATACATGGGGGCCCTCCTTGCATGCAGTTTCTGGCGCGATCACAACAGGAAATCGCACGAAAGAAAAGGCCCTGCCCCGTCGCTTCTGTGCTGCATTGCGGCGTAACTGCGAAACCCGGCCCGCGCGGCCCATGCAACGCTGATGGCACAGGACAGAAAGGCCGCGCCATGATCAAGGTTTTCGCAGGAGTTTGGCCGTTGATGCTGGGCATCTTTCTGATCATGCTCGGCAATGGCATGCATTTCACCCTGATCGGCCTGCGCGGCGGGATCGAAGGGTTTTCCGCCGCTGAGCTTGCCATCGTCACCTCGGCCTATTTCCTTGGCTTCCTGTCGGGCGCACGCTTCACGCCGGTGATGATCCGCAGCGTCGGCCATGTGCGCGTCTTCGCCGCCCTTGGCAGCTTCATGTCCGCGGCGCTGATCGCCTTTCCGGTGGTGACCGAGCCCTGGGCCTGGACGCTGCTGCGGGTGCTGATCGGGTTTTGCATGTCGGGCATCTATGTCGCGGCAGAAAGCTGGCTGAACAATGCCGCCACGAATGAAACCCGCGGCAAGGTGCTCTCGGCCTATATGATCATGCAGACGCTGGGGATCATCGGCGCGCAAGGGTTGCTGAGCTTGGGCGATGCAGCGACTTCGGTCTTGTTCATCTGCGCTTCGATCCTCGTGTCGATCTCCTTCGCGCCGATCCTGCTGGCGGCGACCCCGGTCCCGGCGGCAGAGGTGGCGCGCGCCATGCCGTTGCGCCAGTTGTTCACCGGCTCACCACTGGGCACTGTGGGGATCTTCCTGCTGGGCAGTGTCTATGCGACGCAATCGGGCATGGGCGCGGTCTTTGGCAGCCAGATCGGGATGGAGGCATCCCAGATCGCGCTGTTTGTCGCGATGCTCTTTGCCGGCGCGCTGGTGCTGCAATACCCGATCGGCTGGCTGTCTGACCGCATGGACCGGCGCAAGCTGATCTTCAGCGCCTCGGTGATCGGCATGGTGTTCTGCGCCCTGGGCTGGGCGACATCGGGCGGGATCACCTTCCTGATGATCTCGGCCTTTTTCGCGGGCGGGGTGACGACGCCGCTCTATGCGCTTTTCCTGGCCTATACGAATGACACGCTTGCAACCGAAGACATGCCAGCGGCCTCGGGCGGGCTGGTCTTTACCTTCGGGCTCGGCGCGGTCCTGGGGCCGCTGGTGACCGGCTGGGCGATGGAGGTTTTCGGCCCCTTCGCCTTTTGGCTGGTGCTCAGCGTCACGTTCGCATCCATCGCCCTCTATGCGCTCTACCGCATGACCCAGCGCGCCAGCGTCCCGGCATCGGAAACGGAAAGTTACCTCGGCGTTCTGCCCACGGCCTCGCCTGTCGCGGTCGAGGCCGCTGCGGTCTGGTCGGCAGAAACGGCCGAGGCGGAACGCGACGCGCAGGCGTGACAGATCACCCATGCGCGTCAGATCATTCTGCCGCTTCCGCGTAGCTTTCAACCGGCGGGCAGGTGCAGATCAGATTGCGGTCGCCATAGACATTGTCGACGCGCCCCACGGGCGGCCAGTATTTGTCGCCCCGGAAACTGCCGGGCGGGAAGCAGCCCTGCTCGCGCGAATAGGCGCGGTCCCACTCGGCCACCAGATCCTCGACCGTATGGGGCGCATGGCGCAGGGGGCTGGCCTCGGGCGTGATCTCGCCACGCTCGACGGCCTTGATCTCGTCGCGGATGGCCAGAAGCGCCGTGATGAAGCGGTCGATCTCGGCCTTGGTTTCCGATTCTGTGGGCTCGACCATCAGCGTGCCCGCGACGGGCCAGCTCATGGTGGGCGCGTGGAAGCCGTTGTCGATCAGGCGCTTGGCGATGTCATCGACGGTGACCCCGGCCTCGGCAAAGGGGCGCGTATCGAGGATGCATTCATGCGCGATGCGTCCCTTGTTGCCCATGAAGAGGATCGGGTAAGCCCCGCGCAGACGCGCGGCGATGTAATTGGCGTTCAGGATCGCGACGCGCGTCGCCTGGGTCAGCCCCGGCCCGCCCATCATCAGACAATAGGCCAGCGAAATCAGCAGGATCGAGGCCGATCCATAGGGCGCGCCCGATACTGGCCCCTCCTCCCCGCCAGTTTCGGGATGGCCCGGCAGGAAGGGCGCGAGATGGGCTTTGACGCCAATCGGACCCATGCCGGGACCACCACCGCCATGCGGGATGGCGAAAGTCTTGTGCAGGTTCAGGTGGCTGACATCGCCACCGATTTCACCAGGTTTCACAAGCCCCACCATCGCGTTCAGATTGGCCCCGTCGATATAGACCTGGCCGCCATGGTCGTGGGTGATCTGACAGACCTCGCGCACGGTTTCTTCAAACACCCCGTGGGTCGACGGGTAGGTGATCATGCAGGCCGCCAGACGGTCGCCGGCCTTGGTGGCTTTCTCGCGGAAATCATCGAGATCGACATCGCCATTGGCCGAGGATTTCACCACCACGACCTGCATCCCGCACATCTGTGCCGACGCCGGATTGGTGCCATGGGCCGAGACCGGGATCAGGCAGATATCGCGATGCCCCTGCCCACGCGCGCGGTGATAGGCCTGTATGGTCAGAAGGCCTGCATATTCGCCCTGCGCGCCGGAATTGGGCTGCATCGACATGGCGTCATAGCCGGTGATCTCGCAAAGCTTGGTTTTCAGATCCTCGATTGCCTCAAGATAGCCCAGCGCCTGATCGGGCGGGCAGAACGGGTGCAGCGAGGCGAAAGCGGGCCAGCTGAGCGGCATCATTTCAGCGGCCGCATTGAGCTTCATCGTGCAGGAGCCAAGCGGGATCATCGCGCGGTCCAGTGCCAGATCGCGGTCCGAGAGCTTGCGCATGTAGCGCATCATCTCTGTCTCGGCGCGGTTCATGTGGAAAATGGGATGCGTCATGTAGTCGGACTGGCGCAGGAAACTGTCCGCGAAGCCCAGCTCTGCGCGATGGGGCGGCGCGCCATTGATCCCGAAGGCGCGCAGCACGCGCAAGAGCACCTGCTCGTCGCTGGTCTCATCGAGCGAGATACCGACATGGGACGCGCCGATCTTGCGCAGGTTCAGCCCCTCGGCGCGGGCGGCGGCAAGGATACCCGCCTGCCCCACCCCGACCTCGACCGTGATCGTGTCAAAAAACTCCTTGACGACGACATGCGCGCCTGCGGCCCTGAGCGCGGTATAAAGCCGCTGGGTCAGGAAATGCACACGCTCGGCAATAGCGCGCAGGCCCCGCGGGCCATGGAAGACGCCATACATCGAGGCCATGACCGCCAGAAGCGCCTGCGCGGTGCAGACATTCGAGGTCGCTTTCTCGCGGCGGATATGCTGCTCGCGGGTCTGGAGCGACAGCCGATAGGCCTTGTTGCCGCGCGCATCGACACTGACGCCGACCAGACGGCCCGGCAGCGAGCGCTTGTAGGCATCCGCGCAGGCGATGAAGCCGGCATGCGGGCCACCGTAAGCCATCGGCACACCAAAGCGCTGGGCTGAGCCGACCGCGATATCCGCGCCCATCGCGCCGGGCTCTTTAATCAGGGTCAGCGCCAACAGATCGGTCGCCATGATCGCGATGGCTTTTGCGCTGTGCAGCGCCGCGATCTGCTCGGACGGATCACGCAGATCGCCGTAAGTGCCCGGATACTGGAAGATCGCGCCGAAAACGCGGGCCGGATCAAGCGCGTCCGGGGCGCCGACAATGACCTCGATGCCCAAGGGTGCCGCGCGGGTCTGCATCACGGCGATATTCTGCGGGTGGCAATTCTCATCGACAAAGAACGCGGTCGCCTTGGATTTGGCGACACGCTGCGCCATGACCATGGCTTCGGCGCAGGCGGTCGCTTCATCGAGCAGCGAGGCATTGGCCACAGGCAGCCCCGTCAGATCCGCGACCATGGTCTGGAAATTCAACAACGCTTCCAGCCGCCCTTGGGCGATTTCGGGCTGATAGGGGGTGTAGGCTGTGTACCAGGCGGGGTTTTCGAAAATGTTGCGCTGGATCGTGGGGGGGGTGACTGTGCCGTAATACCCCTGCCCGATGAGCGAGGTCATGACCTTGTTCTTTGCCCCGAGGGCGCGCAGATGCGCGAGCAATTCGCCCTCCGACAGCGGCGCCCAGGTCAGCGGGTCGGCCTGGCGCAGATCCGCAGGGATGGTCTGCGCGATCAGTTGATCGAGACTGTCGCAGCCAAGCGTTTCCAGCATCTCGGCCATGTCTTCGGGACGCGGCCCGATATGGCGGCGATTGGCGAAGTCATAGGGTTTGTAATCCGTTGGCGTGAACGTCATCCGGTGTGACCTCTGGGGTTGGGAAGAAAGAAAAACAACTG
>SKIM01000137.1 GCA_007116445.1 Natronohydrobacter sp. | reverse complement strand
GAGCGCGCAGAAAGATATGCGTGCCGCGATAAGGTTCGAGATTGCGCGCGACATAGGTCAGCACTTCGTCGCCCGCGCGCAAGCCGCGCCCGTTGGGCAGCGTAAATTGCGCGGCAGGGTCAGGGGTGAGTGCGGTCGTGTCGATCCCGTCATGGGTGATGGTGATCTTGTCGCGAAAACAGGCGGGGAAGGTGTCGGCCTGCCATTCGGTGGGTGACAGAGCCGCGTCGGCCTGCACCATGGCCAGTGCAAGATGGGCCTGGCGCGCCGTTACGGAAAAACCGCCAAAGGCATCAACCGGACTGAATTCCGGATCAAACCCCACATCAAGCCCGCGCGTCGCATAGTAGAATTCCGCATAGACCAGAAGCCGCGCCTCGGGCCAGACTTCACGCAGGAACAGCGTCTCGCCCCAACCGGAATGACCGAAGATCACGTCTGGCACAAAGCCCAGCTTGTCGCGCAGCTGCACCGCCGCCCGCCCCACCCGATGCGCGCGGTCGGTCATCGCGGTGTAGGTCGTGGCCAGCCGCGTGGCGCGCGGGTCGGGCGCAGGGTCGGGCATGGGATAGCGATAGGTCTGGATTGCGCTCGTCTGCGCATTCTTTTCCGCCGTCAGCGCCGCGACCTGATGCCCGCGCGCGGCCAGCGCGGGCGCGAGATGCTTGAACTGGCCGGGGAAATTCTGATGAACGAAGAGTATCCGCACCCCGACCGCCTCCCTGTCAGCCCGCGCCGATGGCCTTGACCTCGAACGCGGCGGCGAGCAATTGGCGCGTGTAGTCGCTGCGCGGCGCATCAAAGACCTGATCAATCGCGCCCGCTTCCACAACATCGCCCGCGCGCATCACGATGACCTTATGCGACAGCGCGCGCACAACGCGCAGATCATGGCTGATGAACAGATAGGCGAGCCCGTGCTTGCGCTGCAACTCGCGCAGCAGGTCAACGATCTGCACCTGCACGGTCATGTCCAGCGCCGAGGTCGGCTCGTCCAGCACGACCAGCCGGGGCCGCAGGATCATCGCGCGGGCAATCGCGATGCGCTGGCGTTGCCCGCCGGAAAACTCATGCGGGTAGCGCTCCATCGTCGCGGGGTCGAGGCCCACTTCGGCCATGATCTCGGCCACCAACTCGCGCGCGCTCTTGCCCTGGGGCACGCCATGCACGCCCAGTCCTTCCGCGATGATCTGCTCGACCGTCATGCGGGGCGACAGGCTGCCAAACGGATCCTGGAACACGATCTGCAAATGCCTGCGCAACGCGCGCAGGTCACGGGATTTGCGGCCCTGAATATCCGCGCCCTCAAACCAGATCGGCCCCTCGCTGGCAATCAGCCGCAGGATCGCCAGCGCCAGCGTCGTCTTGCCGGACCCGGATTCGCCCACGATCCCCAATGTCTCGCCCGCGCGGAGCGTCAGCGTCGCGTCATTGACGGCTTTCACATGGCCCACTGTGCGGCGCAGAAAGCCGCGCTGGATTGGAAACCAGATGCGCAGGCTGTCGGTGCGCAGGATTTCCTGAGCATTGGCCGGCACCGGCGCAGGCTCCCCGGTAGATTCTGCCGCCAGAAGCTTTTGCGTGTAGGGGTGCCGGGGGCTTGCGAAAATCTCGGCCGTCGGGCCTTGCTCAACGATCTCGCCATCCTTCATCACGCAGACGCGATCCGCGAAACGGCGCACGATGTTCAGATCATGGGTGATGAACAGAAGGCTCATTCCCTCGGCCCGTTTCAGATCGACCAGAAGTTCCAGGATCTGCGCCTGGATCGTCACATCCAGCGCCGTGGTCGGCTCGTCAGCGACCAACAGCTCCGGCCCGTTCGCAAGCGCCATCGCGATCATCACCCGCTGGCGCTGCCCGCCTGAAAGCTGATGCGGATAGGCGCTCAAGCGGCTTTCTGCATCGCGGATACCGACTTTCTCAAGCAGCTCCAGCACCCGCGCCCGCGCTGCCGCACCGCCCAGGCCCTGATGCAGCGACAGGCTCTCAGCGATCTGCATCTCGATCGTGTGCAACGGGTTCAGCGAGGTCATCGGCTCCTGAAAGATGAAGCTGATATCATTGCCGCGCACCTGTCGCAGCATCCGGTCGGACGCGCCAACCAACTCCGCGCCCTTGAAGGCAACCGAACCTGCGACCTGCGCCGAATCGGGCAAAAGCCCCACAGTTGAAAGCGCGCTGACCGACTTGCCCGAGCCGGATTCGCCCACAATCGCCACGGTTTCGCCCTTGTCGACATGGAAGCTGACACCGCGCACGGCGCGCACCTCGCGCCCCTCTTGCAGGAAGGTCACGGACAGATCGCGGACATCCAGAACACGGCTCATGCGAAGGTCTTTCTGGGGTCAAAAGCGTCGCGCACACCCTCGAAGATAAACACCAGAAGCGACAGCATGATCGCGAAGGTGAAAAAGGCCGAGAAACCCAGCCATGGCGCTTGCAGGTTGTTGCGTGCCTGCAGCGTCATCTCGCCAAGCGAGGGCGCGGAGGACGGCAGGCCGAAGCCCAGAAAATCGAGCGCGGCAAGGCTGCCGATCACACCCGTGATGATGAAGGGCAGGAAAGTCAGCGTCGCGACCATCGCATTGGGCAGGACATGGCGGAACATGATCGTGGCATTGGACACGCCCAGCGCGCGCGCGGCGCGGACATATTCGAAATTGCGCGCGCGCAGGAATTCCGCGCGCACAACACCCACAAGCCCCGTCCAGCCAAACAGCGTCATCAGGAACACCAGAAGCCAGAAATTCATCACGAACATCGATGACAGGATGATGATCACATAAAGCGACGGCACCGAGTTCCAGAGCTCAATGACGCGCTGAAAGAGCAGATCCAGAAGCCCGCCGAAAAAGCCCTGCACGGCCCCTGCGGCAATCCCGATGACCGAGGTCAGCGCCGTCACGATCAGCGCGAAGGTGATCGACAGCCGGAAACCATAGATCACCCGCGCCAAAACATCGCGCGCCGTGTCATCCGTGCCCAGCCAATGCCGGTCATCGGGCGGCGAGGGGGCGGCGCGGCCAATATCGTTGATCGTGTTGTAGCTGAAGGGGATGAGCGGCCAGACCATCCAGCCCGGCACGATCTCCTCACCCTCGACAAAGCCGGTTTCGGCCTGCGCCATGGCTTCGGTCGGATCGTCGAGGCACAGCTCCGCCCCCCCGGTACGGATCAGGCATTGCACTTCAGGATCGCGGTAGACGGCTTCGGTTCGGAAATCACCGCCAAAGGCCGTTTCCGGGTAGAAATTGCGAATGGGGAAATGCAACTCACCGCGAAAGCTGAGCACGATGGGGCGGTCATTGGCGATATATTCGGCAAACAAGGACAAACCGTAGAGCACGCCCAGAATGATCAGCGACCAGAAGGCCCGCCGATTGGCGCGGAAATTGCGCCAGCGGCGACGATTGAGGGCGGAGATCGTGATGCCGAAGCGCTTGGTCGGTGGCGGCATGGTGGCTGTGCCCTCGGACTCGGGCAAGGGATCGGGGGCGGTGACAAAAGCATCGGCGCGCTGGTCCATGACTCAGGTCTCCCGCGACTCGAAGTCGATACGCGGGTCGATCCAGACATACATCAGATCCGAGATCAGCCCGACCACCAGCCCGATCAGCCCGAAAACAAAGAGCGTGCCGAACATCACCGGGTAATCACGCGCAACAGTCGCTTCAAAGGCCAGCCGCCCCAGCCCGTCGAGCGAGAAAATTGTCTCGATGATCAGCGAGCCGCCAAAGAACACGCCCACGAACACGGCAGGAAAGCCCGCGATCACGATCAGCATGGCGTTGCGAAAGACATGGCCGTAAAGCACCTTGTTTTCGGCAAGGCCCTTGGCCCGCGCCGTCATCACATAATGCTTGCGGATTTCATCCAGAAAACTGTTTTTCGTCAGCAGCGTCAGCGTCGCAAAAGCCGAGATGGTCGAGGCGATGACCGGCAACGTGATATGCCAGAAATAGTCGAGCACCTTGCCAATGGGCGAAAGCTGGTCCCAGACTTCCTGCGGCGAGGTCAGGCCACGCGCGGGGAAGATCTGGAAATACGATCCGCCCGCAAACAGCACCAGAAGCAGGATCGCAAAGAGGAAACCGGGAATCGCATAGGCCACGATGATCAGCCCGGAGGTGAAGGTGTCGAAGCGTGAGCCATCCCGCACGGCCTTGCGGATGCCCAACGGAATCGAGACCAGATAGGCGATGAGCGTGGACCACAGCCCCAGACTGATCGAGACGGGCAGCTTTTCGATCACCAGATCAACCACCGAGATCGAGCGGAAGTAACTGTCGCCGAAATCGAATCGGATGTAATTCCACATCATGTGCAAAAACCGCTCGACGGGCGGCTTGTCGAAGCCGAATTCACGCTCCAGCTGCGCGATGAATTCCGGCGGCAGGCCACGCGCGCCCTGATAGCGCTCGTTTTCGATCGCGCCGACATTCACATCCGCCCCGGCCCCGTCAAACCCGCCGAAGACATTTCCCTGCCCTTCCATCTGGGCAATGACCTGTTCAATCGGGCCGCCCGGAACGAATTGCACCAGAACGAAATTGATCACCATCACGCCCAGAAGCGTGGGAATGATCAAAGCGAGGCGTCGCGCGATATAGGCGCCCATGGGTTACCTCAGCGCCCCGGCCGCGCGCAATTCGTCGAATCGCTCCTGATCGAACCACCAGAAATCCAGCTCACCCGTTGAAAAGGGCGGGATCTCTTCGGGGCGGCGGAACATGTCCCAATAGGCCAGCCAGACCGTGTCATTGAACCAGACCGGGATCATGAAATGCTCGTAGCGCAGCACACGATCCAGCGCCATCACCCCCGCATCGCGCGTCTCTGCATCCGGGGCATCGAGCGACAATTCGATCACGGCATCCACCAGCGCGCTGCGCAGCCCGGCGGGGTTGAACACATCCCCTGCCGCTTCCGACCCGTAGGACTGACGCAACCCTGTGCCTGTGTCCATGAAGGCGCGATACTGATCGAAAATCATGTCGAAATCGCGATTCCGACGGCGATCCGTGTGCTGGGCCGGGTCTATGCGCTGGAAGCGGGCATCAATGCCCAGACCTTGCAGGTTCTGAGTGAAGGTTTCGACAATCGCATCCATCGTGGCCGATCCGGCACTGGAGACCGGGATTTCAATGGTCATCCGCTCCCCGGCGGCATTGCGCAGAACCCCGGCGCTATCGACCTCCCAACCGGCGTCTTCCAGCAACGCCTTGGCCTGACGCATGTTGCGCCGGTCACTCAGCCGCGTGGCGTCAGAACTATGCGGCATGCGCGCAGGTTCCGTCAGCACAGTTTCGGGAACCAGATCGCCCAGCGACTGCAACAGTTCCAGCTCCAGTCCCTCAGGTGGCCCATCGGCCTGAAACGGCGTGCCCTGGGTGAAGCTCACGCGCTGCTGGAACAGCCCGTATTGCAGCGTCTCATTGGTCCATTCGAAATTCCAGGCCAACGAAATCGCATCGCGCACGCGCCGATCCTGCAGGAACGGGCGCTCCAGATTGAAAATGAAGCCGGTTGGCGTGGGCGCAAATCCTGTGGCCAGTTCTTCGCGCACCACATGGCCGCGCGCAATGGCCGGAAAGTCGTAGCCCGTCGCCCATTGCCGTGAATTATTCTCGGCGCGGAACGTGTATTCCCCAGTCTTGAACGCCTCGAACGCAGCAGCGCCATCGGCGAAATACTCGACCCGGATTTCATCGAAATTATGCCGCCCGCGATTGATCGGCAGATCATTGCCCCAGTAATCGGGGTTGCGGCGATAGGTGATGCGGCGGTTCACTTCGAAACTGTCGAGAATATAGGGGCCGGAACCGGGCGAGATTTCCATGCGCGATTCGTCCAGCCGCGCGCCGGTGTCTTCATACCACGCTTTTGAAAATACTGGCGTCGAGCCCACCTGATCGATCAGCGAGCGGCGCGAAATCCCTTCCGCGAAGGTGAATTTCACTGTGTGATCGTCCAGAGCCTCGGCCCCTGTCACGCGTTCGCTCACACCTTGCGAAAAAGACGGCAACCCCTGCTCCAGAAACAGCTCATGCGAAAACACCACATCATGCGCTGTCAGTGGCGTGCCATCGGAAAACCGCGCTTCGGGACGCATGTGGAAGATCACCCAATCCTTGCTTTTGGGATATTCCAGCGCATGCGCCAGCAGGCCATAGCTTTCACCATAAGCGTCCGCAGGGACCAAACCGCCGCCGAACGGCTCCGACGTCTCAAGCAGGCTCTCGTAGATCGAAGAGGAAAACACTCCCGCGCGCCCGCGCCGCGTGAACGGGTTCATCGAATCGAACGTGCCCTGCGCCGAGATCGAAATCACACCGCCTTTGGGCGCATCGGGATTGACGTAGCGCAGGTGCTCGAAATCCGCGTCGTAGCTCAGATCACCGAAGAAAGAATAGCCATGCGTTTCGATGATCCGGGGCTCGGTTTCCGTCGCAGACAGAGGCAACAGAGGCGCCATGACAAGGCCACCAACAGCAAGACACGCCAGTAAACTGCGGGACATGGACAATTCCTCCTGTTTTGGCCTCTCTCGAACCGGGCCTTCGCATGTCAGTATTTAGCTTTTCGCACGCGGTGTCGACTGCCGCGCGCACATTTCACGCGACAGACAACCGAATTTGATGGAATTGACATGAAAAAAGCCGCCCGATCTGCGGGCGGCTCTGTCTCGTGCTTGCGCGGTAGAAGCTCAGCTTTCGCTTTCAATAAAGGCGATCAGATTGGCGCGGTCCTGAACGCTTGCAATGCCACGAAAGCTCATCGAGGTGCCGGGTGTGATGGCATTCGGATTCTCAATGAAGGCCGACAGGATTTCCGGGGTCCAAGCCTCCCCGGCCTGATCGAGCGCACCGGAATAGTTGAACCCGTCAACCGCCCCGATCTGACGGTTCACGACACCATGCAGATAGGGGCCAACGCCGTTGCGTCCGGCTTCCAGCGCGTGGCAGGCGCGGCATTGCGACCAGAGCCGCGAGCCGGCAGCCGCATCGGCCACTTCAAAGGCTTCCTCGAAGGTCAGCTCGGCCACAGGCTCGGCACCTGCGGCATCATCCGTACCCGTATCGATGATGAAAGCCTGAGGGGCATTCGCATTGCCCGGAACGTAGATTACATTCGCCACCCAGTTCCCGAGTAGAAAGATAAGCAAAGCACCGCAAAAAGCGGCTATCGCCTTGGTGGCGGTCATCGTGTCAAACATAGCGCAATCCTGTAGCCCGGCAAAGTTGCGCCTATGTATCCGCTTCCCCTTGCCGTTTTCAAGCGGTAGTTTCCGCGACGAAATGCCCTTTTGGGCGAATTGGATCGATTGTGAGCGGAAACATGACTGGCAGAATCGCATTTCAAGGTGAACCGGGGGCCTATTCGCACGAGGCCTGCCGCAAAAAGCACCCCGATCTGGAAGCCGTGCCCTGCCGCACCTTCGAAGATGTGATCGAGCAGGTGCGTACGCATCAGGCCGATCTGGCGATGTTGCCGATCGAGAATTCGACTTTCGGGCGGGTGGCCGATATCCATCACCTGCTGCCTGATAGCGGCTTGCATATTTTAGATGAAGCCTTTGTGCGGGTGCATATCAACCTGCTCGCCCTGCCCGGTGTAACGCTCGACCAGATCACCCATGCCAAAAGCCATACGATGCTTCTGGGCCAGTGCCGCGCCTTTCTCAAGGCGCATGACATCCACCGCGTCAAGGGCGCGGACACGGCCGGCTCCGCGCGCGAAGTGGCCGAAGCCGGCGTGCCGAGCATGGCCGCGCTCGCTTCGGAACTCGCGGGCGAGATCTACGGGCTGGATGTGCTGGCCCGCCATATCGAGGATCAGGGCAGCAACACCACGCGCTTTCTGGTCATGGGCCGCGAGGCCGACGACACGCGGCGCGGCGATCACGGCATGATGACGAGCTTCGTGTTTCGCGTGCGAAACATCCCGGCCGCGCTTTACAAGGCGATGGGCGGGTTTGCGACCAATGGCGTGAACATGGTCAAGCTCGAAAGCTACATGGTCGACGGCTCTTTCACCGCCACGCAATTCTTCGCCGAGATCGAAGGCCACCCCGAAGACGACGCTGTGGCCCGCGCGCTCGACGAGTTGCGCTATTTCACCTCCTACCTGCGCATCCTCGGCACCTACCCGGCGGATCCTGCACGGCGGTAGCTGGCACGGCTCGGCCCCGGCGTCTATCCTTGGTTGCGGGGCTGAAACCACTTGACGCCAGGAGCTTGCGAGCAGATGGAGCCGCGATGCCTCAGACCATTTGGGGACCGCCGGGCAGGGAGGCGCTTTTGTCCACCAATGCAGGTAAAAATGACCGCTGTCCGACAGGAAAACCGGACGCGCGCCGCTGGGCGCGGGGAAGACGGGCAAGCGTCATCACGATAGGCAGCGCAGCCTTGCTGATCTGGGCATGGCTGTCTGGGGCTCTGTCCCCGGCCTTGATGATGACCAGCCCGGCGGGGCGCGGGCATTATGACCCAGAAAGCATTCTGGCCGGGCTTATTGTCGAGATCGACGGCCTGCCCGTTGAAGGGTTGACCAGAAATCTCTCCGGGCTCACTTACGCATCACCCAAAAACACCTTGTTTGCGGTCATCAACAATCCCCCGGCCGTGGCAGAGCTGAGCACGGAAGGCGTTCTGCGCCGCCTCATTCCGATTACAGGCCTGAAGGACACGGAGGGCATCAGCCATGTGCGCGATACATGGTTTCTGATCAGTGATGAAAAGGATCAGTCGATCCATCTGGTGCAAATCACCCCTGACACCGAAAAACTGACGATAGATAGCCCGCCAATCCTGAAGCTCGATTTCGGATTTTTCCATAACCTCGGGTTCGAAGGCGCATCCTGGGATTCCCGGCATGACCTGCTCTATCTGGTCCAGGAACGCTTGCCGATCAGGATCCTGTTCGTCGATGGGCTGCTTCCTGATCCCTCGGGTCCAGAGCGGTCCCTGTCTGTCAGCTCACATGCTCTGCCTTGGCCGCACCGGCTTGCCCTTCTGGACCTGTCCTCACTCATGCGGCACGAAATTTCCGGCAGACTGTTACTGTTGAGTGATGCCTCGAAAATGCTCTTTGAATACAATGCCGAGGGGCAGCTGGCCTATGTCATGCGGCTGCGGGCGGGTGCCCACGGGTTGCGCGCGGCCATCCCGCAAGCAGAAGGCGTGACGATGGACCATGAAGGCCGCCTGTTCATCGTATCGGAACCGAACCTGTTCTATCGATTTTCACAAGGACCGGGCTCTGTGCGGAACTGATCCCAGCGCGCACAACACATAGCGGGACACCAGCCCGATTCCGAGCAGTTTCGATGCGCAGAAGCTCAGTCAGACAGTTTTTCCAGCGACCGCATGGACGCCCCCCCCATCATCGCCAGCATCCGTGCTATGCGCGGGGCGGGCGGCGGCACTGGACAGCATGCCCCGGCTTCGGCGGCCTGTGTCGCGCGCAGGGTGGATCAGGATTGACAAAGGTCAAAGGCGTCTGTGCCGAGCCGTCACCTGGCAACGCTGCGCAGTCATCGTCAACTCAAAGTCGCATGGGTCACTGACACCGGTCACCACGCGCGACCATTGCCCCTGAAGTTAACCCGCAAAGAAAAGGCCCCGCGCTGGCGGGGCTGTTTTCGTCTAAGTTCTTGTTTGATCTGGTGGAGCCAAGCGGGATCGAACCGCTGACCTCTTGAATGCCATTCAAGCGCTCTCCCAACTGAGCTATGGCCCCACCTTTCGCCCGTTTCGAGCACTCCTGCCTCATACGGAAGCAGGCGGCGCTTCGCAACAGGAAAATTACGATCCGCAGACGAGATTGCGCAGATCAGTCGTCGTCATTGGACGCGACATCGGTCAGATCGTCCAGTGCGACCGTGTCCTCGTCATCATCTTCCAGAAGTTCGTCGCTGACTTCGACTGCGTCATCGTCATCATCGACCAGCAGATCATCATCATCTTCAGCGGCGGCCTTCGACTTCGCCTTCAGCGCCGCAACTGTGCTGTCGTCGCGACGGTCAGGGCTATCGAGCGTCACCACCTTGCCTGTATAGGGGCTGACAATCGGGGTCTTGTTCAGGTCGTAAAAGCGCTTCCCGGTTTCCGGGCACAGACGCTTCACACCCCAGTCTGGATTGGACATCGACATTTCCTTTGTTGGCGTGCCTTCCTTCAAGCGTTGTGCCGTGCCATAACTGGATCAGGCTGTAAAGCCCCGTGACAGCGGGCCTTGGCCATTTTGCGCAGGGAAAGATCGGTTTTGGCTCACATGGCTGCGATGGACATAGAGGTGTCAGACAATGTCGTGACCTTGCCGGGGCCGCCGCGGGTCACAGTGCTGTTGCGCCGATCCGCGCGGGCGCGCAGGCTGAATTTGCGCGTGTCGGGGCTGGATGGGCATGTTACGCTCTCCATCCCGCGCAACCTTCCGCAGCGCAAAGCGCTGGAGTTTCTGACCGAGAAAGAAGACTGGCTGCGCAAAGCTCTGCGCCGCATCCCTGATCAGCACCAGGTCGCGCCCGGGCGCGAGATCCCGCTGCGCGGCTGCCCGGTGCGAATCACGGAGCAGCCCGGCTTGCGCCGGGTTATCGAGGGAAATGCGGTGCTGCTGGTGCCGCAGGACGCAAGTCAAACCCGAACCGCGGCGCGGCTGGCAAACTACCTCAAGGCCAGCGCACAGGTCGAGTTGCGCGCAGCCGCGCAGCATTACGCCGCGCAGATCCAGCGGCCGATCAGCGCCATAGCGCTGCGCGACACCCGCTCGCGCTGGGGGTCATGCACCGCACAGGGGCGGCTGATGTTCTCCTGGCGGCTGATCATGGCCCCGCCCGAAGTTCTGCGCTATGTCGCCGCTCACGAAGTCGCGCATCTGCGCCATATGGACCATTCCCCCGCTTTCTGGGCATGCGTCGCGGAGCTGATGCCGGATTACGCCCCGCACCGGGCCTGGCTGCGCCGACATGGCGCGACGCTGCACAGCTACCGGTTCGGCACCCGCCCCGGAGCGCCCGCCGAAGATCAGCCCATTGCATAACCCGCGCCACGCACTGTGCGGATCGGGTCTTCGCGGCCTGACGCACAGAGCACTTTGCGCAGCCGCCCGACATGCACATCCACCGTCCGCGTGTCGATATAGATATCGCGTCCCCAGACCCGGTCTAGCAGTGCCTCGCGCGTCCAGACCTTGCCGGGGCGCTCGATCAGAGCTGCGAGCAAACGGAACTCGGTAGGTCCCAGATGCAGGTTTTCCCCCGCACGCGTGACACGGTGCGCCACTGGGTCGAGCTGGATATCACCCATTTCCAGAACCTGCCCGGCGGCAATCGGGCGCAAGCGGCGCAGATTGGCACGCACGCGCGCGATCACTTCGGCCACGGAATAAGGTTTGACGATGTAATCATCAGCCCCGGTATCCAGCCCGCGCACACGATCGCTTTCCTCTGACCGCGCCGATACCATGATCACCGCGGCTTCCCGACCCTGCGGGCTGGCCTTGATCTGGCGACAGGCTTCCAACCCCGACAGACGCGGCAGCATCCAGTCCAGCAATACGATATCCGGACCCTGCTCGGCGACAGCGAGCACGGCCTCTTCCCCGTCTTTCGCCGTGGAGACGCGAAACCCGGCGGCTTTCAGGTTATAGCTCAGCAAGGCAAGTTGTGCAGGTTCATCATCGACCACGAGAACCAGAGGAGCTGCGTCCTGCGCCATCAATCAACCCTCAGGATGGGCGATGGTCGCCGTTGAATGACCTTTCTCGCGCGCTTCGGCCTTGCGCCCCTCAGCCACGAAAATCACCTGCTCCGCCCCATGCGTCACCAGATCCCCCATGCGCTCGATATTCTTGGCGATGAACACATAATGCAGGCAGGGGGTGATGTTGCGTGGATCTTCCATCATATGCGTGATGAATTCGCGAAACAGCGCGTTGGTCATGTCATCGACTTCGATATCGCGGCTGATAACGTCGCGCGCGAGGGCGGTGTCCATGCGCGCGAAGGCATCCAGCATGTCCTTGAGCATCTGCCCGACCAGGCGCGCTTGCCGCCGCAGCGCACCCGCAGCACCTTCGATCACCGGCGCCGAAATCAGTACGGGCACGCGCTTGGCCATGTTCTTGGCATAATCGCCCAACCGCTCAAGATCACCGGCCATTTTCATGACCGATACGGCTGCGCGCAAATCATCGGCCTGCGGTTGACGCAGCGCAAGCAGACGGACAACCTGCGCATTGATGTCTTCCTCGGCTGCATCCAGCGCACGGTCGCGCTGGACCACCTCGGCCGCGAGTTCCTCGTCGCGGGTTTCCAACGCGCGCGAGGCCTCCATGATCGCCGTTTCGACCTGCCCGCCCATCGTCAGAACGGACAAACGGATGGCTTCAAGATCACGGTCAAAAGACGAAAGCGTATGCGGTTTCATGTTCAGGTTTCCTTTTCAATACGTTCAGCTACAGGGCAGCACAGCGTCAAACTGCGCACCTGCGCCGGGTGTGGAGCGGATGATCAGGCGCCCGCGATGGCGGCTGAGGATGTGTTTCACGATCGCGAGCCCCAGCCCGGTGCCGCCACTATCGCGCGAGCGCGCCTTGTCAACGCGGTAGAATCGTTCGGTCAGGCGCGGGATATAGATGGGATCAATGCCCTCGCCGAAATCGCGGATCGTGACCCGCAGTGCAGCTCCATCGAAGCCCGGCATCTGGTCGAGAAGGCGGGCCGTGATTTCCAGCCGACCGCCACTCGCCCCGTATTTCAACCCGTTCTCGACCAGGTTGTGAAACACCTGCACGAGCTGATCATAGTCACCCGGTATCTCTGGCATATCGTCCGGCACATGGTAGTCCAGCTTGATCTGCGCCGCATCCAATTGCGGGCGCAAGGCCGCCAGCGTTGCCTTGAGCACCTGGTCAATCGCCACGGGCGTGCGCGGACGCACCTTCTCGACGGCCTCGACCCGGCTCAGCGACAAGAGATCGGCCACAAGCCCGCTCATCCGCGCGGCCTGCTCGGACATGATGTTCAGGAAGTCCGCCCGCGTCTCGGGGTCTTCTCCGGCGGGGCCTTGCAATGTCTCGATGAACCCCGCAAGGACAGTCAAGGGCGAGCGCAGCTCATGGCTGACATTGGCCACAAAATCGCGACGCTGGGCCTCTGCCGCCTCGATATCCGAGATGTCATTGAAGGAGAGAACGATCATGCCGGCAGCGCTGCGGCGGCCCACGACGCGCCAGACTGTTTCGCGTATGGGGCCATTGCTGACGAAACTGGCACTCCCTTCTCCCTGCGCGCCGAACACCTGTTCAAGCATCGCGGCCAGTTCCGGCTGCCGCAGGAAAGCGCGAATCTGTGCGCCACGGATGCGCGCCCCGAACAGCTCTGTGGCCGCCGGATTGGCAGCCTGCACAAAGCCATCCTCGCCGACAAGCAAGACCGGCTGTGCCAGAGATGCAATCAAGGCAGAGCAGATCGACTCACTCATCTGACCTGTCCGATCCTGCGCGCAACGCCACTGTGCCAGGCACGTCTTGGCGATTGGGATAATGCATCAAACCGCTCCTGCATGCGTGGCCCTCTCGGAGCTTTGCTTATCGCGCCCCCGTAACAGTTCTGTGACAGACAAGCGCGTGCAACGGGCGCGCGTCAAGTCCGGGGTGGAAGGACGTATCACAGTTGAACATGATCTGCGGCAAAATATATCTAGGATCGGGAAACGGAACTTTTGCAGGGATGAACGAGGCGTAAATGGAAAACTGGTTGAAAGACATACAAAATCGTTTGCTACAGGATCGGACCATACGCCTTGCCCTGGCAGGCGGGGTCGCGTTTCTTTTTCTGATCGTGATCGTGGACGCTTTCGGCGCGCGGGAACGGTCTGCCGCGGTGCGTGAGACTTTGCGTGAAGTGGCCGCCGAAGCGCCAACAGCGACTGTGCCGTCCGTCAACAGGGTGCCACGCGACCTTGCCAGCGAACGGGCGCTTGCCGCCGACGCGACACAAGTGCCGTCGGAACCCGAGGTCGAGATAGCAGACGCGGATGCCACCGAAATCGAGACGGCCCAAGCTGAGGTGACTGAAGCAGAGGCAACCGTGGCTGAAGTGGAAGCTGAAGTGACGGAGGCAGAGGACACGGGCGCCGCGATGGCGGAAGCGCCCGCGCTTGATGCAGCCTCTGCCGATGCCCCCGAGCAGGAGGTCGCAGAGACCGTAGCGACAGAAGATGCAGTAACCCTTGAAGAAGAAACAACCGAGATTGCACAGACCGACGAAGGTGCCATCACATCGGACGCTGAGGGGATCGCGGATGATGGGCTGGCTCTGCTCGCGGGTGCAGATCTGGACAATGGTCAGCGCGTCTGGCGGCAATGCGCTGCATGCCATGTCTATGAAACCGAACAGAACCGCGGTGGTCCGCATCTGGTGAACATTATCGGGCGTGACGTCGCCGCTGCAGAGGGCTGGCGCTACTCGCGCGCATTGCAGGAACATGGTGGCGTCTGGAGCGTCGAAAGCCTGCTCGCATGGCTGGAAAACCCTGACAGCTACATCCCGGGGAACCAGATGGCGTTCAGAGGGCTGCGTAACGAACAGGATCGCATCGACGTGTTGGGCCTGCTGAGCCAGAGCGCACAGGACTGATCGAGCGCGCATCGGCCACTGGGTCGGTGCGCCTTTCGCCTGAATTACGGCGCGCATGCAACTGAACTCTGCATGGTGCCAGGCTGCAGGCAAGCCTCTGCCCGTGGATCAGACAATAGCGCCCCGCTTCAGGCAGATCGCAAAGCGCAGCGCAATTCTCGCCAGACTGTTCTTGATCCTATATCTGCTTGCAGCGGCCCGGCAAAACGGTTTTCTTGGCAACAGACGCGGTGCGCGTGATCAGATCCTGCGCATAATCACCCGATCCACCCCCAGCCGCGCTGCGCGCGGGGATATTGCTGCGACAAGACAGGACATTCCCATGACCACCCCCTGCATCATTGCCGTCGCCATCACAGGCTCGGTGCCAACCAAGGCTAACAACCCCGCCGTGCCGATCACGGTCACCGAGCAGATCGAGAGCACCCAGGCCGCATTCGAGGCCGGGGCCGCGATCGCGCATTGCCATGTGCGCAACGATGACGGGACGCCATCTTCTGACCCGGAGAAATTCGCGCAGCTCAAGGCGGGGCTTGAGACCCATTGTCCCGGCATGATCATCCAGTTCTCGACTGGCGGACGGTCCGGCGCGGGATCAGAACGCGGCGGCATGTTACCCCTGCGCCCCGACATGGCATCGCTCGCGGTGGGGTCCAACAATTTTCCAACTCGCGTCTATGAAAACGCACCTGATCTGGTCGATTGGCTGGCCTCGGAGATGCAGAAACACGATGTCATGCCCGAAATCGAAGCCTTCGATTTGAGCCATGTCATCCAGGCTGCCCGTATGGCCGATGACGGACGCTTGAAGCGCCCGCTCTATGTGCAATTCGTGATGGGCGTCAAAAACGCGATGATTGCGGATGAGCGGATCCTTGATATCTATATCGAGACTCTGCAACGGTTTTCACCCGATGCGCTCTGGTGTGCTGCAGGCATCGGCCCAAATCAGATCGTGGTGAATGAGTGGGCAATCGCGCGCGGCGGCCACACGCGAACAGGTCTGGAAGACAACATGCGTCTCGACCGCGCGACACTGGCACCTTCAAACGCCGCACTCGTCGCCCGCACTGTGGAGCTCTGCGCGAAATACGACCGCCCCGTGGCCAGTTGGCAGCAGGCGCGCGAGATCCTCGGGCTGCGGAAAACAACATGACCTGCGCGCAGGCGCCAAACGGCGCCTTGGCGCATATCCCCAGGTTAGCTGCACTGAAAACCGGGCCTTGATCGCCATGCAGACGCCGCGAGGTGATTGAAGCGGCGGGGCATGTTTGACCCCAGCGGTCAGTCGGATCTTTGCGCGGCCAATCGGCGGGCGTCGGAGAACGCGCCCCTCCCAATGCTGGTGCGGGTCATTCGGGTCGGATCGATAAGGGCGCAGCACGAACTTGCAACAGCGCAGCATCGCGGCAAATCTGTGCCACAGGACGCAAACATGATGAGGTTGCCTTGAGCCTGATTCTGGCCGCCCTTGCGATTTTGCTCGGTGGCGTCATGAAAGGCGCCACAGGCGCGGGCGCGCCGGTGATCGCCGCCCCCGCGCTGACAATGCTGTTCGATGTGCAGACTGCTGTGGCGATCCTCGTTGTGCCAAATCTGCTCAGCAATCTCTGGCAGGCCTGGCAGTATCGTGGTCAGGCCATGCCACGCCCGTTTCTGCTTCGCTTCGCAGGTGGTGGTATGCTGGGGGTCGTTGTCGGAACGCTGTTTCTGGCGGCCTTGCCACAGGATACGCTGTCGCTGATGGTCGCCTGCGCCGTGATCGCCTATATCGCGCTGCGCCTAGCACGCCCGAACTGGTCACTGGCGCGCGACTGGGCCGCCCGGATCTGTCCGGCAGCAGGGCTCATCGGCGGCTTTCTGCAAGGCGCGACAGGCATTTCGGCCCCTGCCTCCATCACCTTTCTGAACGCCATGAGACTGCCGCGCGACACTTTCATCGGAACGATATCAATCTTCTTCGTGTCCATGACCGCGATGCAGATCCCTGCCCTCTGGAGTGTTGGGCTGATGCGCCTCGAGATGCTGGCTTATGGGTTTGGGGCGCTGGGGCTGATCTTTCTGGCGATGCCACTGGGCAACTGGCTCGGCAAGCGCGCCTCTGCGACATTGTTCGATCTGGTCCTGCTCGTCCTGCTCGGGGCGATCGCCATGAAGATCCTGTTCGAGGCCGTTTTCTGACCAATGCGCATCAGGGTCTTCGGCCCCGCCCAGTTGCGCCGGCTGTCTTGCGCACCCTCTGGCATGGCCTTCTCAAGCAGGGTGCGGTTTTGTCAACGCGCGGGCCGCTACCGTGCAGTCAGTGGCGCAAAGACTGCGCGCGCCAGACGATACGGAAACCGGTCTGAACCTGGTCACAGGGGGGCGTCGGGCGGCGCGATTTGCACCGATGTTCCCCATCCATGACAAGCATTGGCCAAGGACTCTGTGACCGGGGATCAGTGTAGAAGATGTCCATCTGCGCAAGGGAGCCAATTCTGGCCGGTACGCGGCGGCGGAATTTGGAATGATCCGCGACCAAAAAGCGCCTGCGTGCCTGTCTGAGAATGGCCTGGCTGACACCGACTTCCTGAATGTCGAAATCGAGCATGTCGCCATCCTCATCCAGTGCCGAGCAACTGATTACGGCAATCTCGAATTTGAATTGCTGGATGGCCTGCGTGGTGACTGTGCCGACCAGCCCACCATCGGCGCGGCGCAATAATCCTCCGGCTACGATGATCTCACAATTCGGGTTATCGACGAGAATATTGTCCACATTCAGGTTGTTGCTCAGCACCATGATGTTGCGATGTCCGCGCCCAAGATTTCACCGATCAGGGCAAGGTCCGTGCGCTTCTCGTCCGCTGTGCGACCGGCCCACGCGCTGGCGAGCCGGTGTTCTTCAAGGTATTCGTCAATGGCCTTGCTCAAGGATGCCCCTTGCGGCGTCTCGGGCGCATTCGACTCAGGGGCGGTGCCGATGCGGTCTGCTGTCTCGAAGTCATAGCGGGCTTGCCGGTCCAAGAAGGCGAGAAAGGCTGACATCTGGTCGCGCTGTGCCTTCCTGATCTCGTCCAAGAGCATGTCGCTACGCGTGTTGACGATCTCGGGCGGCAGACCCATTTTCGGGGCAAGTGCTTCTAGCGTCGCTGCCCCGGCTGTCTCAGGGTCGATCATGTCCCAGTAATGTTCCGAACGCTCCTGCGCCATGTCTATGGTGCTGCGGTAGCGCTCGACCTATTCCGCACTTGGCGGTCCATCTCGGTGCACCCGCTCTTTCTGGCGGTCCAGTATCCGCTGAAAGTGCTGGCGGATGCGGTCACGGATTTTGTCATGGCGCATGGTCTGGAAAGTCGCACAGTTGGAAAGGCTTAGGCTGTAGGATGATAGATGCCGGGCCATTTCGCCAGCCTTTTTCGGGCAGCGTGTGCCGAGCGACAGCCGTAGCGTGGTCCTGCGCCTGCCCGTTGTCGCTCGCTCAGGCAAGGGCCAGCGGAAATAAAAGAGGCCGTGTCGGGACTTGGAAAGATAGCTGTTCAGCTTCACCTGTGTGTCTCACTTGCGTGTCACACTGGAACAGCTGAACTAAGCCACTGATATTGCGGGAAATGGTAGGCCCGGAGGGACTCGAACCCCCAACCAAAGCGTTATGAGCGCTCTGCTCTAACCAATTGAGCTACAGGCCCGCCCTGTCCCGAGTGCTATGCGCAAAGCTGCAGCCGGTCAAGACGCGTTCCTCAGCGCGGATCGAACGCACCGATGGGTTTGCGCAGGAAGACCTGACCAGAGGCGTCTGGGTCCGGCAGGCGGCCTCCGCGGATATTGACCTGCAACGCTTCAAGCATACGCGCGGGCAATTTCAGCGTCGCATCGCGTGCGTCGCGCTGAGCAATGAACTCGGCGCGGCCGATGCCATCCTTGACATGCCGGTTGCTCAGCCGGTGCTCTGCGACTGTGGCCATATATTGGGGGGCATCACCCGCGTCGGGATAGTCATGGCCAATGTAAAGCCGCGTCTGTGCGGGCAGATCCAGGATCGCGCGGATCGAGTCCCACAGCGCCTCGGTGCTGCCACCGGGAAAATCCGCGCGGCTGGTGCCGGAGGCAGGCATCATCAGCGTGTCATGCACAAAAGCCGCGTCGCCCGCGACATAGGTGATGGACGCCAGCGTATGACCTGGCGAGAATATCACCTTGACGGGGATTTCACCGACCATGAACTCGTCCCCTTCCGCAAAGAGCCGGTCCCATTGCCGCCCATCCGTAGGAAAATCATCGGGCAGGTTGTAGATGTCTTTCCAGAGTTTCTGCACGCCCGTGACCTTCTCGCCGATGCCATGCGGCGCGCCGAGTTTTCCGGCCAGATAAGGCCCGGCGCTGAAATGATCGGCATGGGGATGGGTGTCGAGCACCCAATCAATCTTGATCCCTTCGGCTTTGATATAAGAAAGGATCTCGTCCGCGCTCTCGGTCGTCACGGCCCCCGCTTCGGGATAGAAGTTCCACACCGGATCGATGATCGCGCCGCGCTTGGTCGCCGGGTCGTGAAACACATATTGCAGGCTGCCGGTCGGGCGGTCGAAAAAGGCGCGCACGATGGGTGTCGCGGTGGTCGTCTCAGGCATGATCAATCCTTCAAATTGAGATCTTTGAATGTGACCTAGGGGCGCGGCGCGGAGATTCAAGCCGTGTTGTCAGCTTGCCCTGTGCCCGCTTATCGAGTATCCGCGCGGGCAATATGGGGCGATGACGCGAGAGGCTTGAGCATGGCAGAGGGCAAAAACGGGTTGAGCTACGCGCAGGCCGG
>SKIM01000213.1 GCA_007116445.1 Natronohydrobacter sp. | reverse complement strand
GCGGGATTTCTGGAACATGGCGCGGGCCTGCAGATCAGCCCCAATGGCGCGCGGGTGATTGCGGCGCTGGGGCAGGGGGCGGCCCTGGCGCGGCTTGGCGATCGCAGCGCTGCAGTGGTGTTGCGCAAAGGCGCAACCGCGCGTGAGGTGTTGCGCATGGCGCTGCCCGATGCGGGGCCGGGATTTCATCTGATCCACCGCGCGGATCTTATCGAGGTCTTGCGCCATGGTCTGGACGGGGTGGCAACACGCCTGGTCGCGCGGGTCGTGGCCTGTGACGCAGACAGGGCGCGGCCTTCGGTCACGTTGGAAGATGGTGAGGTGGTGCAGGCGGATCTGATCCTTGGGGCAGATGGGCTGCATTCCGTGATCCGCCCCGCGCTGGACCCAGCAGCGCCGCAAGAGCCGTTTTTCACCGGGCAAGTGGCCTGGCGGGCGCTGATCCCCTGTCAGCCTGACGCGCCGCGCGCGGCCGAGGTCTTCATGGGGCCAGGGCGGCATCTGGTCAGCTATCCGCTGCGTGGCGGCAATCTGCGCAATATTGTCGCGGTCGAGGAGCGCAAGACCTGGGCCGTCGAAGGCTGGAGTCATCCGGGCAACCCGCAAGAGCTGCGCGCGGCCTTCGCAGGCTTTGGCGGGCCTGTGCCGGAATGGCTGGCGCAGATCGAGACACTCTGGCTCTGGGGGCTGTTTCGGCATGCTGTGGCGCCACATTGGCATCGTGACCGGGCCGCGATTCTGGGTGACGCGGCGCATCCGACGCTGCCGTTCATGGCGCAGGGCGCCAATATGGCGCTGGAAGATGCATTCGTGCTGGCGTATGCGCTCGAAAATGCAGCGGACCTGCCTGCAGGGCTTGCCACCTATCAGGCCATGCGCCGCAATCGTGTGATCCGCGTGGTCGAGGCCGCCAATCGCAATGCGCGCAACTATCATTTGCGGGAGCCCCTGGCATCGCTGGCGCATATGGTGCTGCGCGCGTCGGGGCGCATCATGCCCGATGCGCCCTTGCGGCAATTCGGCTGGATTTACGATCATGACGTCACGGCTGCGTGAGCGCCGGTGACAAAGGCACGGCTGCCGCACATTTAGACAGTGTGGCAGGTGGGAAGGGCAGGTATGGAGTTTGATGGCGACCAGATTGCAAGGCTGGTCTATCTGGGGATCTGGGGAACTGTTCTGATCAGTTACCTGCTGATCTCGCGGGCGCAGCGGCTGGGTGAGAGTCTGCGGCAACTGGTGCTCTGGGCGCTGATTTTCGTTGGCGTGGCAGCAGGCTACGGGCTGTGGCAGGATGTCAGCGCGCCCGCGCGGATTGCGGCGACTGGTGACGGGGCGCTGGTGCTGCGGGCGGATCGCTCAGGGCATTTCAACCTGACGATGGCGGTGAATGGCACGCCCACGGATTTCATGCTCGATACCGGGGCCTCGGAAATCGTGTTGACGCAGGCAGATGCAGCGCGTGTGGGATTTGATCCGCAAGCCCTGTCCTATCTGGGTCAGGCGCGCACCGCCAACGGGATCGTGCGCACAGCGCGTGTGACGCTGGACGACGTGGTCATCGGTGCAGAGGATCTGGAATTCCGCGACCGCGATGTGACGGCCTATGTCAATGAGGGCGCGCTTGATGTCTCGCTTCTGGGCATGGCCTATCTGCGTCGCTTTGCCCGGATCACGATCGAGGGCGATACACTGATCCTGGAGCGTTAGCTTCTGGCCTGCGCTCTTGTCTGCAGCCCGCGCGAGCGCTAGGACTGAGGCCTATGCAGACAGGGAAACCAAAGCCATGCCAGACGATCTGATCAATTCTTTCCTGACCGGCCCCGACGAGCAGGGCCGCTTCGGCATCTATGGCGGGCGCTTCGTCTCCGAGACGCTGATGCCGCTCATTCTGGAGCTGGAAGCCGAATATGAACGCGCCAAGACGGATGACAGTTTCTGGGCGCAGATGGATGATCTCTGGACGCATTATGTGGGTCGGCCTTCGCCCCTGTATCATGCGGAACGGCTGAGCGCGCATTGCGGCGGCGCGAAGATCTATCTCAAGCGCGACGAGCTGAACCATACGGGCGCGCATAAGATCAACAATGTGCTGGGGCAGATCCTGCTGGCCATGCGCATGGGCAAGACGCGCATCATCGCCGAGACTGGCGCGGGCCAGCACGGGGTGGCGACCGCGACAGTCTGCGCGCGGTTCGGGCTGAAATGCGTCGTCTATATGGGGGCGCATGATGTCGAGCGGCAAGCGCCGAATGTATTCCGCATGAAACTGCTGGGCGCTGAGGTCGTTCCCGTGCGTTCTGGCCGCGGCACACTGAAGGACGCCATGAATGACGCGCTGCGTGACTGGGTGACCAATGTGCGCGACACTTTCTATTGCATCGGGACAGTGGCCGGGCCGCATCCTTACCCCGCGATGGTGCGCGATTTCCAGTCGATTATCGGCAAAGAAACCCGCGAACAGATCATGGCGCGCGAAGGACGTCTGCCCGATACGATCATTGCGGCCATTGGCGGCGGATCGAATGCGATGGGGCTGTTCTATCCGTTCCTTGATGACAAGGAGGTGCGGATCATCGGCGTCGAAGCCGGTGGGCGTGGGGTTGATGATCGTATGGAGCATTGCGCCTCGCTGACGGGTGGGCGTCCGGGCGTGCTGCATGGCAACCGCACCTATCTGTTGCAGGATGAGGATGGGCAGATCCTTGAAGGACATTCGATCTCGGCAGGGCTGGATTATCCAGGTATCGGGCCGGAACATGCCTGGCTGAAGGATGTGGGGCGCGCGGAATATGTCTCGATCACCGATGACGAGGCGCTGGCGGCCTTTCAGAGCTGCTGCGCGCTCGAAGGAATCATCCCGGCGCTGGAGCCAAGCCATGCGCTGGCGCATGTGCTCAAGATCGCGCCTGAGCTGCCATCGGATCATTTGCTTGTCATGAATATGTGCGGGCGCGGTGACAAGGATATCTTCACGGTCGCCAAGCATCTGGGCTTTGAAATGGGGGCATAAACTAAAGTTTATGCCCGCGAAATAAACCTCTGCTCAATAGATTGGCGGCGCTGGATCTCATAACAGCGACCTGCGCGCCACAGGTTCTGGCGGGCATGTTTGAGTAACGAGTGAAGATCGGAGTGTTCGCCCGGGGCGGTGCCGATATGCGCGGGGTGCGCAGTGTAAAGCTTTGTTGATTTCAAGAGTACCACCCCGCTGCTTCGGCGCACCCGGTCATCTGGGCTTTTGCGGTGGCCTTCCGACCGGCTGATACGCTATATGTGTTCTGTTGCATCGTGGTATGCGGTTCACCCGATGCGACACTTGCGTTTTGTTTCAGGTGAGTGCCCATGGCAGGGTTGTTTGGGAAAAAACTGCGCCAATCTGTCCGCCTTTGGCTGTTGCTGATCGTGGTCTCCGTGTCGCAGGCTGTTGCGTCGGATCAGCGCGTCACGCCTGAGTTGGTGCAGCAGGCACTGGAAGGGCAGGGCTATACAGTCACCTCTGTGACACGCACCTTACTTGGGCGGGCGCGCGTTGTCGCTTCCAGAGGGCTGATCTGGCGCGAGGTCGTTCTTGATATGTCAACAGGTCAGATCCTGCGCGACTATGCGGTCGAATTCACGCCGGACACTGCGCCGCCCGCAGATAGCGTGGCGATGCCACGGGGCGGACAGGTGATTTCCGACACAGCGCCGCCAGGAGGGGGCTGAGTTTGGCATGCTGATCAAATCCTGCAGTTGTCGTAATTCCGAACGACACGGAAGGTAGTTGTCTTGAATTTTAAGATATTGATTTTATTGATGGTTTTTGTTCAGGCAATCGGTGCGCTGTTTTTCATCAGCGATATCGGCTTGTCGGTTCTGGGCATTGAACGTCAGCCGATCGCATGGCAGACCCGCGAGATCATGGAGATCGGCGCTGCTGTGGCGCTGCTGATCGGGCTTGTGATGTCGGGTGTGCTCCTGGCGCAATCACAGCGACGTCTGGGGCAGGCAGAGGCGCAGCTTCAGCGCGCCTCCAGTGCGTTCATGGAGGTTCTGGAACAGCATTTCGTGCAATGGGCCTTGACCCCGGCCGAGCGCGATGTGGCGTTTTTCGTGCTCAAGGGCTTTTCAACCTCCGAGATCGCGGCTTTGCGCAAGACGTCAGAGGGAACTGTGAAGGCCCAGAGCAATGCGATCTATCGCAAGGCCGGGGTGAGCGGGCGCGGGCAATTGATGAGCATCTTCATTGATGATCTGCTTGCTGATGACCGCAGAAATGTGCCGCAACAGGCCGATCAGGCCGCGTCGAGCGCGTAGCCTTGCAAGATGTCGAGCGGCACGATGTCAAGCGCGCGCAGATGCGTGGCTTCCAGTCGGATCTTCGGCGCCACGCCTTCATCATGAGCCTGCAGGAAGCGGCGCGCGCACAGGCACCATTGATCGCCGGGTTTAAGGCCGGGAAAGCTGAATTCGGGGCGCGGTGTCGAGAGGTCATTGCCAAGATATTTGGAAAAGGCCAGAAACTCCTCGGTCATCACTGCGCAGACAGTGTGGCTGCCGAGGTCTTCGGCGCAAGTGTCGCACTGACCATTGCGGAAAAAACCGGTCATTGGCGCGCGTGAGCAGCTTTGCAACGTGCCACCAAAGACGTTCACCGATGGCTCTATCGACGCGGACATCTCGCTTTCCTCCTGTTTGACGCTCTGGGCTCAGATAATCCTGGCCGCGTTGAAATCCAACCTGTCACAGATCCGGGGCCTGCCAGTCGATCCAGCGCCCGTGCAGATCCGCGCGGCCCAGCAACACGCGCGCTTCGCCCGGCCAGAGTTCGAGCATGATGGCCGCGCCCGGCCCGTCATCATCTTCGATCACCGACAGATGCGCAATCGGCTCTTCCTCGCGGGCGCGCAACCCTGCGCGTGACAGAAGCGTGGCGCCGCGCGCCTGCTCCTGCGCGCTCAGCTTTGGCCAGAGGAACATATGAGTCACGAAATGCAGGACACGCGGTTCCGGTCGGGAAAGTTGCGTCTCAAGCCAGTCGATCGGGTGGCTTTGGCTGATTTCGGGGCGGTGCTCGGCGACAAGATCGAGGCCAAGCTCCGTCTGCTCCAGGCGCGCAGGCTCGTCTGGTCCGATATGAGACAGCAGCCGCCACCGGTCCTGCGCCGGGTCAAGCGGTGTGAGATCGCAGCCAGAGCGCGCCCGGATGACAGGTGCTGCGACTGGCGGTGGGGTGCCGTGCCAGTCCGGGGTCAGGATGACAGCAGCGTCTTCGGGCCCGTAGAGTTGCTCGCCGATCTTCAGTGCATAGTGGTCCCACATCAGGTTCAACCCGGCGCCGCTGCCCAGTTCGGACAGCACGAATGGCACATCAAGTGCCGAATTCACCCAATGCGCCGCGGCGATACAGATCGCGGCACAGCGAATGTCCTGTGTGCGCGGCGCGCTGTCGAGCAGCTCCAGAACCGTGTCTGAATTCAGCCGCAAAGCCGCTTCGAGAACGCGCCAGAGTTGCGCATCCTCGGTCTGTTCCGGCGTTTTGTAGAGCCGCGCGAGGACGGGCGCGCGTCCGCTGAGCACCAGATAATGCAGCGCTGCGGCCAGTCTTTGCGCCGGGGCATCGGCGGCGATCTGCTCTTCCGGCCAGCTGAGCAAGCGATCGGCAACGGCGGTTCCAGGGCGCAGACTATCGGCGAAAAGCCGCAGCAAACGGGCCGTGAAGGGCGAGCCGAGATCTTCGCTGAGCTCGGCTTGCAGGCGGGCATGGGTCCGGAAATTCATTTGAAACGATCCATCAGTTT
>SKIM01000180.1 GCA_007116445.1 Natronohydrobacter sp. | reverse complement strand
CCGGACCCCCGGGATATTTTTGCAAGGATGAAGGGAAAGGTGATCGGCAAGCGGCCCGCACCATTGGGTGTCAGGTGCGGGACGTGACAGGCGGTCGGTCCAGGGCGCGAGGCGGTCAGTCTGTGGGAACCGAGAAAGCGGGTGGGCGCGGATCGACCAATGGGCCGGCCAGCCCGCCGGTCGTCTGTGCCCAGATGAGTGCCCAAAGGATGATAGGCACGCCCGCGCCGAGAACGAAGCCGAGGAGTTTGTGGGGGTTGGCCTGGCTGTGCGCAATGACAGCGGTGATCTTTTTTCGCATGATGCCTCCGTTACATAACATCCGCAATGTATGTGGTCGCGTTGCAATGTCATCAGCTCAACGCCCCGTCCTGCATAAAATATCTGCTGCTGTGTCATGAAGCGGCTCAATGGGCCACACCCGCCGCAACGCTTTCGTCGATGAAGCGGCCTTCGCGGAACCGGGTCATGGAAAAGGCTTCAGCCAGAGGGCCGGGTTCGCCGCGCGCGACGAGTTCCGCCATGGCCCAGCCAGATCCTGGCGTGGCCTTGAACCCGCCTGTGCCCCAGCCGCAATTGATGAAGCAATTGCCGAGTGGGGTTTTCGAGATGATCGGCGAGCGGTCGCCGGTCATGTCCACGATGCCCCCCCATTGGCGCAGCATCTTGAGCCGCGAAATCATCGGGAAAGTCTCGACGAGCGCGCGGACGGTTTCCTCGATATGATGCCATGAGCCGCGCTGGGTGTAGTTGTTGAACTGGTCCGCGCCGCCGCCGATGACCATTTCGCCCTTGTCGGATTGCGACATATACCCGTGCACCGTATTGGCCATCACCACCACATCCATGCAGGGCTTGATCGGCTCGGAGACCAGCGCCTGAAGCGCGACCGATTCCACTGGCAGCCGGAAGCCCGCCATATCAGCCAGTGCGCCGGAATGGCCGGCAACGACGATGCCCAGCTTGGTGCAGCCGATGCGTCCCTTGGTGGTGTTGACGGCGGTGACAGCGCCATTCGCGGACTCGACGCCCGTGACGGCGCATTGTTCGATCACATGCATGCCCATCGCCGAGCAGGCGCGCGCAAAGCCCCAGGCCACCGCGTCATGGCGGGCTGTGCCGCCGCGTTCCTGCCAGAGCGCGCCCAGAACCGGGTAGCGCGGGCCATGGATATTGATGATCGGCACAAGGCGGCGCACTTCAGAGGGCGAAATGAACCGCGTCTGCACAGCTTGCAGCGCATTCGCGCGTTCGGTGCGCAGATAGCCGCGTTTTTCATGTTCGGTCTGCGCCAGCATCATCACGCCGCGCGGCGAGAACATGATGTTGTAATTCAACTCCTGGCTGAGGGTCTCGAAGAGCGCGCGGGATTTTTCATAGAGCGCTGCAGATGGATCTTGCAGATAGTTCGAGCGGATGATGGTGGTGTTGCGCCCGGTATTTCCGCCGCCAAGCCAGCCTTTCTCGATCACGGCGACATTGGTGATCCCGAAGCGCTTGCCGAGATAATAGGCGGTTGCAAGCCCGTGCCCGCCAGCACCCACGATCACCACGTCATAGTGATCGCGCGGCTCGGGACTGGACCAGGCCTCGGACCAGCCTTTGTGCTGACGAAAGGCCTCGCGGGCGATGGCGAAGGCGGAATAGCGGCGCATGAGGGGGCGCTCCTTTGCTCGAGGCAGATGACTGCTTACTGGCGCAACCCGGCTGCGGCAGGTTATCCAGAAGCGTCACAATGAAGCCGAAAACCGAAATGCGGCTGGCCTGTGACAGGGCGTCGCGTCTTGCATGATTGTGAGGCGCAGCACTGGTTTTGCGCTTTTTTGCGGGGGGAAAGAGCGATAGAACGAACCCAATCTTGGAGGTATCATGGCTGAATGGTGGGAAATTGGCGGTTTTTTTCTGATCGCTTCGATTGTGGCGGCTTACATGCTGCGTGCACTGTTCCGGGCTGGGCAAGTGAGTGCGGCCGATGGCACCGAGCGCGCGATGAAAGTTTATCGCGACCAGTTGGCCGAAGTGGAGCGCGATCTGGCCCGTGGCACGTTGGGCGCTGAGGAAGCCGAGCGCATCAAGCTGGAAATCTCGCGCCGGATCCTTGATCTGGACCGCGATATCGGGGCGCGGCGGGTCGGTGGGCCCGCGCCTGCGGCGATGCGCTGGGTTGCAATCGGCACGGTTGTTGTCGCGGTGCTGGGCGGGGGCGCCATCTATCTGAATTTCGGAGCGCCGGGCTATCCTGACATGCCGCTGGTTCAGCGCCATGCGGATGCGGCTGAAGCGCGCGCCAATCGCCCCAGACAGGCCGAACTGGAGGCGCAGTTTGCCGCGGCCTTCCCGGAGCCCGAGGGCTTTCAGGGCCGTGAGGAGCTGGAGGGTATGGTCGCGCAGTTGCGCGCGGCCTTGCAGGACCGCCCATTGGATGTGACCGGCCATGTGTTGCTGGCGCAGAATGAAGCACGGTTGGGCAATTACCGCGCCGCGATCGAGGCGCAGATCCGCGTCATCGAATTGCGCGGCGAGACGGATGCTGATGTCGCCGATTACGCCTATCTGCTGGATCTGATGGTGATCGCGACCGGGGGCTTTGTCTCGCCCGAGGCGGAGGCGATCATCGAACAGATCCTGCGCCGCGATTCGCAAAACCTGATTGCGCTTTATTATTCCGGGCGGATGTATGCGCAGACCGGGCGGCCGGACATGACGTTCCGCATTTGGCGGCGGCTGCATGATCTGAGTGCCGGGGACGATCCCTGGATGCCGGAAATCCGCGCGGCACTTCCTGAACTCGCGCACATTTCGGGCGAGCCGCGCTATACCTTGCCGCCGCGTCCGGCCCCTGCCGGTGCAGAAATGCCGGCGCCGAGCCTTGAGCAGATCGAGGCGGCAGAAGACATGAGTGCAGAAGAGCAGGCCGAGATGATCGAAGGCATGGTCGGTGGTCTGATGGCGCGGCTCGCCAATGATGGGGGCTCGGCGGCGGAATGGGCGCAGCTGATCCGCGCGCTGGGGGTGTTGGGGCGCGATGATCAGGCCTTTGACATTCTTCAGGAAGCGCGCACGGTTTTTGCCGCGCGGGCCGAGGATCTGGCCCTGATCAATGCCGCCGCAGCAGAGGCCGGTCTGCAGGGCACAGCGCCCTGATGGCGGTCTTTGACGAGATCGCGGAATTTGTCGCGATCCTGCCTGCCAGCCGCGCGATTGCCGGGTTGGATCTGGGCACCAAGACGATTGGTGTTGCCGTCTCTGATCGCATGCTCTCGGTCGCGTCGCCTTTGCAGACGATCCGGCGGGTCAAGTTTGGCGCAGATGCGCGGGCAGTGCTGGAAATCGCAGCAGCGCGTGACATCGGCGGGCTGATCCTTGGGCTGCCGCGGAATATGGACGGCTCCGAAGGGCCGCGTTGCCAGTCGACACGGGCTTTTGCACGCAATCTGTCGGCGCTGACGGATCTGCCGATCACCTTCTGGGATGAGCGTCTGTCAACCGTTGCGGCAGAACGCGCGCTTCTGGAGGCCGATACCTCGCGGCGCAAGCGGGCCGAGGTGATTGACCATGTTGCGGCCGGTGTGATCCTGCAAGGGGCGCTCGACCGTATCGCGGTGCTGCAACGCGGCTGAGATTTGCGCCAGAGCAGGGGGCGCGCATTCGAATTCGCACACCCTCTGCGCCAGCTCATTGTGGTCGCATGTTTTCATAGGCGAAACCGGTATCCACTTTTGCGTAACATGCTCTGGTGGCGCAGAAAGAGGGCAGGGTGACGGTTTTGGCGCGACTGTCGGGCGTTTTCGCGGTAAGGCTTCGCAAAATCCTTCAGGACGGACAATTCGCTGATGCGAGAAAAGATCGACAGCCCTTGTGTGAATATCTGCGTCATCCATCCGGAGGCGCGGCTATGTACTGGCTGTTTGCGCAGCATAGATGAGATCACGCGCTGGTCGCGCATGGCGGCGGATGAGCGCCGCGAGCTGATGGCGCAACTGCCTGCGCGCGCCGACCAGCTGATCCAGCGCCGTGGCGGCCGCGCAGCACGGCTCAAGCGGATGGACCAATCTGTCTAGGAAGAGATGAGCGCAATGAAAAACCGGCGCTGATGCGAAGCACCAGTCGCCGGCCCATTGTATTCAGCGTATTTTCACGCGGTTCGCGACTGCCACCTGCGCCTTGGGGCAGCAACTGGTCTTACGCAGAAGCGAGCTCTGCCACGCGCGGCGCGGGGCTTTTGACTCCGGCTGTTTGTGTCGCCGTGGGCTTCTGCTTCGGGGTTGCGATTTCTTTCATCGCTTCCGCTTCGCGCGCCAGATCTTCAGCTGTTTCATGCGGAATTTTTTCCGCGAATTGGCCAAGAATCCGCAGATAGGCATCTTGCTGTTGCTTGAAGATGCGGACCCAGAACAGCGAGCTTTGCATCCAGAATGTCATTGGGTTCATGTTTCTTCTCCTCCCGAAAGTGATCTCTTGGCAGAGACACGGTACTGTCAGACCGCCTGACCGATATTTATATTATAGGCGCATCTTTGCGACAGAACTTTGATTCACCGCACAGTATCTGGGTTTTTGGTCTGGTTTTTGGCAAGTGCGCTACAACCATTAGGTGATACAGGCGTGAATTCAGTATCCTGATCCGTGACGGCAAGTCAAATCACTTCGCCTGTGGTTGGTCGATTTCCGCCATGTTGCGCAGATATTGAACAATGTCAGCTGCGTGGCGCGATATTGTGGCAATGGCGCGCCCGGATGATCAGCGGATGACGATTTCGTCTGGGCGCACCAGTCCCAGCACATCGCGTGCGCGCTCATCGAGCAGATCGAGGTCAAGAAAATCATCCGACAAACGCCGCGTGCGGTTTTCCAACCGCGCCAGCTCTGCGGCGTGGCGCTTCTGGATGGCCTGCAGCGTATTGACCTCGGCTTCGACCTGCACCCGGTTGAACAAACCGAAATCGCCCTGAACAGCCGCAAAGGTAAAATACAGCCCAAGCACAGCAGCTGTGCCGAAATAGAAAAGCGGACCGATCGGCGGACGCGAAGATTTCATTGTGTTGCCTGTTCTGCTTGCCGGTTTCCGGCTGTTCTTGACCACAGAATGGCACAGATTTCAGGTCAGGGGAATCCCCAGCAGCGCTGTTTTCATGGTCAGCTGAGGAATATGCCCAGCACCACCAACATCAATCCCAAGGTCGACACTGCGAGCGCTGCGAAATTGATCACCACGGCGCGTTGCATCCGGCTGCGCATTGTTTCGTCGTCCAGCCCAGACTTGCGCAGTTTCATGACATGAACGACACACCAGACCAGGCCCAAAACGCCCGCCATGGAAATCGCGGCACCGATCCAGATCAAGATCTCCATCAGGGTCACTCCCGCTCCAGAACTGCGACGCCGGGCAGGGTCTTGCCCTCCATCCATTCCAGAAATGCGCCCCCGGCCGTCGAGATATAGCTGAAGCTCTCACCCACGCCCGCCTTGTTCAGCGCTGCGACAGTGTCGCCGCCGCCTGCAACCGAGACCAGCTTGCCCTCTTGCGTCAGGCGTGCTGCCAGTTGGGCCGCGGCTGTGGTCGCCGCGTCAAACGGAGCGATTTCAAAAGCGCCAAGCGGGCCATTCCAGACCAGCGTCCGGCAAGCCGCGAAAACTGTGTCAATGGCGGCGACAGTCGCCGGGCCTGCATCAAGGATCATGGCATCGGTCGGGCAGGCATCGGTGGCGACCACGTCATGCGCTGCATGCGCGGCAAATTCGCGGGCGACAACAATGTCTTGCGGCAGATGGATGGTGCAACCGATCTCGGTTGCCCTGGCCAGGAT
>SKIM01000161.1 GCA_007116445.1 Natronohydrobacter sp. | reverse complement strand
TTTTCGTGGGCATCGACGTCATTGGCGATTACCTGACCGAGATCAATGTCACCTCGCCCACGGGTCTGCAGGAGCTGGAGCGCTTCGACGGCACCAATGGCGCAGCGCTGATATGGGAGGCGATCGAGGCGCGCCGCGCATGAGCTGGCAGCTCAAGGTCATGCGGGTCGTTCTGCGCCAGATCGCGCGCCGCTCGCTTGGCCGCCAGCCCGACAGCATAGCCGCGCGCCGATGGTTCGAGCGCGGCGCTTGGCTCAATGCGCGCGGACGCCCGCATCTGAATTTCACGCCGGACACCTTCGGCACGATCCCGGCGCTCTGGACGACGCCTGCGGATCCGGGCGCGCCCTGCATCGTGTATCTTCACGGCGGCGGCTATGTCATGGGCAATCCGCGCACCCATGCGGCGCTGGGTCGCTTTCTGGCGCGCAAGACCGGCATGCCCTGCCTGCTGCCCGACTACCGCTTGGCCCCGGAACACCCGTTTCCCGCTGCTTTCGACGATGCCGTGGCGCTGTGGGAGGGGGTGATCGCGCGGGGTCATGATCCGTCGCAAATCGCGCTGGGCGGCGATTCGGCGGGCGGCGGGCTGGCGCTCGCGCTGCTAGGGCATCTTTGCGCCCACGATCTGCCGCGACCCGGCTGTGTGTTCACCTTCTCGCCCTTCACCGATCTGACCTATTCCGGGGCGTCGATCCAAGACAATGCCACCTCCGAGATCCTGCTGCCGCCGGAGCGTCTGGAACAGCTGCGCAGCCGCGTTCTGGCGGGAGCTGACCCTGCCGATCCGCGTATCTCGCCGCTTTTCGGGCAGTTCCCCGGCGCGCCGCCGGTCCTGATCCAGGTCGCACGCACTGAAATCCTGCGCGACGATTCACGCCGCATGGCCGCGCATCTGCGCAGTTACGAGGTCGAGGTCAGTCTGCGCGAATGGGGCAATCTGCCCCATGTCTGGCAATTCTTTCACGGCTGGCTGCCCGAGGCCCGCACGGCCCTGACCGATGCTGCCAGTTTCATCCGACGACAGATTCTGCCGCCCCCATCAGCCGATAGCTGATCGCCTCGGCCATATGCGGGGCGCGCACCTGCGCCGTACCTTCAAGATCGGCAATCGTGCGCGCAACCCGCAACAGCCGGTGATACCCCCGCGCTGTCAGCCCGAAACGCTCTGCGGCCCGTGTCAGAAGCGCGCGGCCTTCTGTATCTGGGCTTGCGATGTCCTCAAGCAGCGCGCCTTCCGCATCTGCATTCACCCGCAATCCGTCATAGCCCTGATAGCGCGCGCTCTGGCGCGCCCGGGCTTGCGACACGCGCGTAGCCACAGCCTGTGAACACTCCCCCGAAGGCGGCAGGTCAAGGTCGGTGAATGCGACGGGCGGCACTTCGACGCGCAGATCGAAGCGATCCATCAGCGGGCCGGAAATACGGCCCATATAGTCTTCGCCGCAGCCTGGCGCGCGCGCGCAGGCGCGCGAGGGTTCTGACAGATAGCCGCATTTGCAGGGATTGGCGGCCGCGATCAGCAGAAACCGGCAGGGATAGCGGATATGCGCATTGGCCCGCGCGACAACCACTTCGCCCGTCTCGATGGGCTGGCGCAGGGTTTCAAGCACGGTGCGGGGGAATTCGGGCAGCTCGTCCAGAAACAGCACGCCATTATGCGCCAACGAAATCTCGCCCGGTTTCGCACCTTTGCCACCGCCCACGATGGCGGCAACCGAGGCGGTGTGATGGGGTTCGCGAAACGGTCTGATGCGTGAAATTCCACCCTGTTTCAGAAGTCCAGCAATCGAATGGATCATCGAGGTTTCCAGCGCCTCTGACGCGCTCAACTCGGGCAGGATGCCCGGCAGCCGCGCAGCCAGCATTGATTTGCCCGAGCCCGGCGTGCCGACCATCAACATATGATGCCGCCCGGCAGCAGCAATTTCCAGCGCGCGTTTTGCCCGTTCCTGCCCCTTCACGTCAAACAGATCGCGCGCGCTGTCTTCGCGAGTGATTTCGCCAGGTCGCGCCGGTGCAAGCGGGGCCTGACCAGAGTAATGGCGGATCACCTGCACCAGCGTAGTGGGGGCGAAGACGCGCGTTGCATCGACCCAGGCCGCCTCGGGTCCGCTGGAGGCCGGACAAAACAAGGTATGCCCCCCCTCCGCCGCTGTCATCGCCGCAGGCAGCGCGCCTGTAATGCCGACCAGTGTGCCGTCGAGCGACAATTCGCCCAGCGCCACAGTCTCGGCCACCTCCTCTGCGGGAAGGATCTCCAGCGCGGCGAGCAGCGCCATGGCAATCGGAAGATCGAAATGCGAGCCCTCTTTAGGCATATCGGCAGGCGACAGGTTGATCGTGATACGCTTGGACGGCAGCGCAACCGACATCGCCGACAGGGCCGCGCGCACCCGCTCGCGCGCTTCTGACACGGCCTTGTCAGGCAGGCCCACAATCTGAAAAGCTGGCATGCCCGGCGAGAGCGCGCATTGAACTTCGACCAGCCGCGCCTCGATCCCTTCAAAGGCCACCGTCAGCGCGCGTGCGACCATTTTCACCCCCGTTCATCGAATTTTAAGATTAACGCGGGAGTGATTACGAAAACGTTAACAAAAATTTCTGCAAGTTTCGCAGGTTAATTCTTCCCATGACTGAACCAAATGCAGTTTTGGCGCGTAGTGATGGGCAGAGAACCGCAGGGGGAAATGATGGCACTCGACTTTTCTGACGACCGCCGCATGTCGCGCCAGGCCATGAAGGCGGAACTGCTTGATGCTGAAACCGAGCTGGAACTGGCGCGAGCCTGGCGCGACCACCGCGATGAAGCTGCACTCCATAGACTGATCACGGCCTACATGCGGCTCGCGATTTCCATGGCTGGAAAATTCCGCCGATACGGCGCGCCGATGAATGACCTCATTCAGGAAGCGGGGCTGGGGCTGATGAAAGCGGCGGAGAAATTTGACCCGGATCGCGGGGTGCGTTTCTCGACCTATGCCGTGTGGTGGATCCGGGCCAGCATTCAGGATTATGTGATGCGCAATTGGTCGATGGTGCGGACCGGCTCGACTTCCAGTCAGAAGACACTGTTTTTCAACCTGCGTCGTGTTCAGGCCAAATTTGAACGCGAAGCCATGGCGCGCGGAGAAGAGCTGGACGGACACCAGCTGCGTGAATTGATCGCGCATGAAGTCGGTGTGTCGCTGCACGATGTCGAGATGATGAGCGGTCGCCTGGCCGGGTCTGATTTCTCGTTGAACGCGATGCAGTCGAGTGACGATGACGGGCGCGAATGGATTGATGTGCTCGAAGACGAGGGCATGCAGGCAGAGGCCGAGATCGAGCTTGCGCATGACACGGGAAAGTTGCGCGATTGGTTGGTTGTGGCCATGCAGGGGTTGTCCGAGCGCGAACGTTTCATTGTCCGGGAGCGCAAATTGCGTGATGATCCGCGCACATTGGAATCCCTGGGCGAGGAGTTGGGGCTATCGAAAGAACGCATCCGTCAGGTCGAAGCGGCGGCATTCCAGAAGATGCGCCGGAGCCTCGAAACCCAATCGAAGGAAGTTCATCACTTTCTGGCATGATTGTGCGCGCCTTGCTGGCCATGGCAGTCCCCATGGTCACACCTGCTTTCGCGACGCAGATCGATGTCTCAGACCTCGACCGGCTACCGGACGCCGATATCGTGTTCCTGGGTGAGGTTCATGACAACGCCCAGCATCACATTCACCAGGAGCGCGCTTTGGTCAGCATTGTGCCAGCTGCGATCGTGTTCGAAATGCTGACTGATGCGCAGGCGCAGGTGCTGTCGCACCCGTTACCGCCGCGCGACGACTTGCGACAGCAGCTTGACTGGGACGCGTCGGGCTGGCCTGATTTCGAGATGTATTATCCGCTGTTTACGGCTGTGCCGGACATGCAGTTTTTCGGCGCAGCGCTTCCGCGTGCCGAGGCTCGCGCCGCCATGGCACAGCCATTGGCCGAGGTTTTCGCCGGAGATGCTGCGCTCTTCGGGCTCGATATTGCCCTGCCACGCGAGGAGCAAGAGGCGCGCGAATCGTTGCAGGCAAGCGCACATTGCGACGCGCTGCCCGCCGAGATGTTGCCTGCGATGGTGGATATCCAGCGGTTGCGCGACGCGATGCTGGCCGAAGCGGCCCTGCGTGCTTATACCACGACCGGCGGCCCGGTCGCAGTGATCACCGGCACTGGACATGCGCGCCGCGATTGGGGGGCGCCGGCGGCTCTGGCTCTGGCTGCGCCAGAGTTGTCGCAACTGAGCATCGGACAATTTGAAACCCCGCCGACGGAGCCGCCCCCCTTCGATCTGTGGCTGGTCACGGACCCCCAACCCCGACCCGACCCCTGCGACGCATTTCGTTAAGCGGCGCCGAGGGCTTCCGGTTTTCATCACAAGCGCGTAAGCATTGGCAATCGGACGGAGCCGAAGGACACAAGCATGCTGTCAGGGAAGCGCATCACGCTGATCATCGGGGGCGGGATTGCAGCGTATAAATGCCTCGATCTGATCCGGCAATTGCGCAACGCCGGGGCAGAGGTTACGCCCGTGTTGACGCGGGCCGGCGCGCAATTCGTCACGCCGCTGTCGGTCGCCGCGCTGGCCGGTCAGCAGGTGTTTCAGGATCTGTTCGATCTGAAAGACGAAGCCGAGATGGGCCATATCCAGCTGTCGCGTCGGTCTGACCTGATCATCGTGGCGCCTGCAACTGCTGACATGATGGCCAAGATGGCGGGCGGGCATGCAGATGATCTGGCGACGACCTTGCTGCTGGCGACTGATAAGCCGGTGATGCTGGCGCCTGCGATGAATGTCCGCATGTGGGAGCATCCGGCCACCCGGCGCAATCTGGCGCAGCTGCGCGCGGACGGGATCAGCATGATCGGACCGGATGAGGGCGCGATGGCCTGCGGCGAGTTCGGCCCCGGTCGCATGGCCGAACCCGCCGAAATCAGGGCTGCGCTCATCGCACGCTTTCGTCCTGGCCCGCTGACGGGAAAGACTGTGCTGGTCACGTCAGGCCCGACCCATGAGCCGATTGATCCGGTGCGCTACATCGCCAATCGCTCATCCGGGGCGCAGGGCACCGCGCTGGCCGTGGCGCTGCGCGATCTGGGCGCGGATGTGCAATTCGTCACCGGTCCCGCTTCGGTGCCACCACCTGACGGGGTGAATGTCATCCGGGTTGAAACCGCGCGTGACATGCTGGCTGCCTGCCTGCGACTTCTGCCTGTCGATGCGGCTGTCATGGCCGCGGCCGTGGCCGATTGGCACGTGGCATCAGACTTCACGCAGAAGATCAAGAAAGGCGCACAAGGCGTTCCAGAGATTACGTTTTCGGAAAATCCCGACATTCTGTCAACAGTGGCGACGCATGCTGACCGGCCATGTCTGGTGGTGGGATTTGCCGCCGAAACCGAGACAGTGATCGCCCATGCCACGGCCAAGCGCGAACGCAAGGGGTGTGACTGGATCGTGGCCAATGACGTGTCGCCCGCGACAGGCATCATGGGCGGGTCTGAAAACGCAGTGCATCTGATCACCCGGGCCGGGGTGGAGGACTGGCCACGCCTGCCCAAGGCCGAAGTCGCCCGCCGCCTGGCCACCCGCATCGCCGAGGCGCTGACATGCAACTGACAGTGCGTTTCAAGAGGCTTGAAGGGTCGGACCCTCTGATCGCTCTGCCTGTCTATGCCAGTGCGGGCGCGGCGGGGGCCGATATCCGCGCCAATCTTGCGACTGAGGACCGCACGGACGGGCTGGTCTTGCCACCGATGGGGCGCCAGCTTGTGCCCACCGGGCTCGCCTGC
>SKIM01000321.1 GCA_007116445.1 Natronohydrobacter sp. | reverse complement strand
GGATGCGCTCCTCCAGATCAACATAGCTGAACAGCGACCCGCTCGTCTTGTCCGTCCCGCGCATCTTCACCCCCGCCGTTATCGTGCAGAGGGTGAATCATGTTCTCAAATCATTGTCGAGACATGACTATTTCAGCAGCCTGCTAGGTCTGCCTTGTGCCGCATATGCGGCTGTTAGATTATTAGTTGAGGGTGGCAGAAACGCCGTCATCAAAATCTATAGTGGAATGAGCTCTCCAGAGTTCAGATACACTCATTGCCGCATCTGCGGCTGATAACCGGCGCTTCACAGCGCCGGTTTTGTTTTATTATTCGCCATTGCATGGCCTGATAATGAAGCTTCTTGAGCTTCTTCGTTTCACTTGCGCGCGGAAACCCATCTAATTAGCGGTAGCGCGGCAAGGGTTGTGAGAACGCCGATCAGGAACGTTGACCAGGCTGGAGTTCTCTTGACTTGCTGGGTCAACTCGGAGCGCAGACGCCCGAGAAAACTGGGCATATCGATGGTTTTTACGTGAGCAGCATTGTTGTCTATCCACAGTGGCACTTGGCACGCTGGCCCTCCCCTGGAAGACGGGACGTACGATATGTTGCCTGGGATGCAGTGCTCCGACATGAAACTTATCAAGCCTGGATTCGCGGTCATAAGTCTTTCCCAGGCTGCGGCCTCGGGCGTGGCCGCCAAAGTCGCAAGGAAGCTTGCGCTCCGGTCCTGCCCGAGCTGCACCCCCAGTGCCACGCCTAGGCCGCCAATAGCCGTTCCCGACAAAATGCATGCGGCGGCGAGATGCATGATGCTGTTGCGCCGCGCGTCCCGGATCGCCCGCCCGGACGTGTCCAAAATGGCCTTTCGTACAGTCTCGCACAGCCCAGCAACGAGTGCGCTGTTGCTGTCAGTCAGATCCGCGCGCAGGCGAGCAGTCATCTGTTTCGGCAAATTCGCCAGAGCCTGTCCAGTCTGCTCGATATTTGCCTCAACCAGAAAAATAACAGACAGCGGATCATCTGGCGCGACATTGACTTCGACCAGTCGCGCGAGAACTTTTTGTTGTACCTCCGGCGATAATCCATGGCTGTCCATCATGTGCTTGAGACGGAGATCACTCATACTGCGAGTCCCAGCCGGTCTCGTACTTCGTCTGACAGCCCGGCTTCGAAAGTGCGAAAGAACAATTTGCTTCGCTGTCGGTGTAGCAAAGACAACGAACGCTGTTCAATTGCAACGCTGAACGGGATCGCAGCGCTGGTCAGAATGGCAGCGGTGCTGTCGTCGAGGTCGGGAATGCTCATTTCCAAACCGCCGCGGTGCAAAAACAGATTGCGGGTCTGACCGCCATGATCGCCATTTCCTGTTCCGAACCACAGCCATAGGTCGGTCTCGCGCGCACGGTGCCAGTTGATCACCGCGATATGACGGATGCGCTCACAGCCCTCAGTGAGTGATAAAAACAGTTCGACTGACGCAACGGAACCTTCATCGCGCGTGATCAGATGAAGGATTGTCAAGTTGACCTTGAGATCCTCGAGTACTTCGTCCAGTCCTAGCAAGCCGGTTGCGGGATCGTCTCCGAAGAGCATGCACAAATCGCCGAGCGATCCTCCTGCCAGATCGTGCAGGATGATGTCTGCGTCTGTTTCCAGCGAGTTGATCAGTTGCGCGCGACTATTGTGATCGCGGATGTCATAGGGCGCAACACCGCAGGATGGATCCTGCTCTATCGCAATTTCCCCATCAGTTAAGCGGGTCCCATGAATGGAAATGAGCCCCCCTATTGAACCATCGCCGTCGAAAGCGTCGACAGGCATGTTTTTCTGTCGATAGAGATCCAGCAGCACGTTGGCGAGAAATGTTTTGCCGACTCCGCCTTTCTGGCTCGACGTGATCAGAAGGTTTTTGGTCATTGTCTTCAGAGCTCCTTATTGTGATTGCGCATCAAGTTTGATCCGGGCATGGGGCGCATGGCAGTTGATTGGCGAGCAGACGCACCGGCACGATCTGTGATTGACTTAGGAGCAGACCGACCTGTGTAGTGCATTTTTGCACCACGGGCGGGCCGAGCACGCCGGCAGCACAATTCATAGATACGTGTGACCGTGGGAGCTTCTTCTCCCTCGGCCTCCAATTCACGCACTGCTGATGCAATCCGGCTCGCATAGTTCCTCAATGTCCCGGGTGCGATTTTGATGTTGAATTCGCAAAGCAGCATTGTGATCTCTGTCCAAGCGACCTTTTTTATGCGCAGCCGGTTTATCACAGCGCGCCGTTCTATGATTTCACATAGCAAAGGTGTGCGAACGTTTTTCTCCAGTGCTTCTGCAGCGGCAGCAAAAGCCATTTCACGCTGATTTTGCGTGGGCGTTTCAGTTTCCATTTCGATACCCTTTGTTTCTCATGCATGGAAGTATCCGCCATCCGTCTGAAAAAACCAAACTGCGGCCCGAAGAATATCGGATGACGTTTTCGTGTGGTGGCGTGATGTGATGGTAGAAAAATGGTTGACGCACTGGAGATGAAACAGAATGTCACTGATTTGATAATGAAGTGTCACCGTTGCGGATATGGTGCATCAGCAGTGTGTCAAAAATGGTTTGCATGAACTTAAGCGATTGCTGCAAATTCGGAAACGTTCCGATTTTTTTCGCAAGTATTCGGATTCCCAGCGCTTTGGTTTTTCAGGATGGACGCATAATCTCAGCGCAGAGTTGCGAATATCGCGGAGTGCGGAAGTGAAAATAAAACCCAAGGAATCTGATGAGCCAGCGGAGCGATTTGAAGCTTGGCTGTCCGGTGAAGATCTGAAACGCGCCCGCGCAGCCATGCGCGCAGCGGGCAGCAGAAAGAAATCGGACTTCGTGCGGCAGAGGCTTACTCAAGCAGCGGGTGCAGACCAAGCCTGTGAAACGGGGAAGCTTTGTCTGTCGTTGAATGCTGCAATTCTGATGTTGCACGAGACAGATCAGCCCGAGGAGATCGTTTCTCAGCTCGCGCGTATACAAGAGCTTTTGCGGCTGTTGGTCCTCGCCCGTTTGCCAGAACACCCCCGGGGAAGGTAAGCAATGCGACCATACTTGAGCAGTCATGCCTCTCTTGTTGTTGCGCTTCGCTATCCACGCCAGGCTCAAGTTGGTGCGCAACGGCAGGCGGTGCCTATTGCAGCGACAGTCCCCTTTTTGCCGGAGCAAGCTGCGCTCAAACTGTACGAGATGCTGCGCTCTACAGCCGAGGGACCCGCAGAAATCCTGACAGTGACCTTGTCTCTACCGCGCGGACGTCAACTGACACGCGCGGGATGGACTGCCGCCATTTCTGTGATGTGGCGGGCTTTCGGATTGCATGGCAATGCGATGGTCTGGGAAGCTTGGCGACACGATGACACTGATACCAGCCACATTCATATCCTTGTGGTGCTGGTCAGACTCGACGGTCATCGGCTCGAATTGCGCGGGCGGGAGCGGGCTTGTGACCGTGCGGATATTGCTCTGTCCCGACATCTCGGCGTGCAGCATTTCCCATACCCCTGGGCCAGTCCGGGCCGTCTCGTCCCGCCAGTCCCGCAACGGCGTTTGCGTGCTCGCAGCGAGGGGCGTCTGGACGAGCTGGCCGCAGGTCTGGGTCAGGTGATGCGCGTGACCGAGCCAGGTGATCGGACCGCGCTGGTTGCGGCCGTCGAGCGCGCCCGCCCCGGCGGCTACACACTCGCCTACGCTCCGAACCGACACGGGACCTTGGCGCTGGAGTTCCGCCAGCCTCTGCAGAGAGCGGCCGATACTGCGAAAGACACGGTCGTTCCAGGGGGGCGACTTTCGCCTTGGTTGACACCGCTCCTGCTTGATCGCTGCCTCGCCCATGCCGCTTTGCTGCGTCCTGCACGTCAGGCGCTCGAAATCGGGCGGCTGCTCAAAATGACCCCTTTTCTGACCTCCCAAACTGTCGCTCTCAGGAGAATGCTCGATGACCAAATCCAACCCGCTCTTGCCAGATTCGCAGCTCTCGGACCCTGTGCAGGCGATCCTCGGCCGCCTCGATCTGCTTCTGGATGGACTTCAGGAGCTGACACCACTGCTCGATCTACTGAACGCCCCGGATGGGGAGCCTACGCGACAGCTTGCAGTGTTACTGAAAACCTTGACCGAGACGGCCGAGGCGCTGGCGGTGGCGGTCCACGAATTGCCAAAGCTGCTGACCGCGAGCGATGCCAGACTGACGGCGTTGGAGGAAGCGAGCGCGCAGCGCCATCTGGAGCAGATGGAGATGCTCCAGAACCTGCTGTCGCAATTCGACGTGCTGGAGTGAGCGGCTATGCCGCGCGCTCGCGCCTTCTCAGACAAGTTCTGCAAGACGGCTCTGGCCCAGCAGCCCAAGTAGGAGCTGTTGGCCAAGGTGGCGCTGCTGCTCTGTTCGCAGATGGCACACGCCTTGCGATCCTGGCGGATCAGGTCGAGATCAGATTCTCGTCCGCAGATACAGCGTCGCCTGCAGTGATAGCCTTTGCAAGCCGCTTGGCAGATATCGCCGCGTTGCCGTTGATGTTCTGCGATGCTGACATGGCGCTGCCCGATCCTTCGCCTTCACCATCTTGAGTTTGGTGCGGGTTTCTGAGTGAGATCCAGATTATCAAGGATCACAGACCGTGAGGAGCTGGCACGATGGGCTGAAATACAGGTTTATCTGCCCTAATGCCATTCGATGTTATCGAAATCACCATCATCAAAGTCTTTGATCTCGCTTGGCCCCTTCGCGCGATGCAAGCTCTCTGGCTTCGGCTTTAGTACCACACTGGGTGGTTTTTGCCGCAGCTGCGCTGCGATGTCGGACATCAGTCTGGCACCTGCATCGGAGAGGCTCGGAAGTGTCACCCGTCGGTCTGTGGATTTCTTGTGAAGCTCGAGAAGCTTGTATCCAAGATAGCCTGCATAACCCTCTGCCAAGCGATCAAGGCTCCGAGATAAATTGGACAGACCAAGTTTTTGGGCTATGACCGAGGAGTGCTCTCCTTGATAGCCGAACTTCTCCTGGTTTTGGCAGACATAAAGAAGCACGCAGAATGTGCTGAGCTGTATGTCTGAGGCCACGTTCAGCGCCAACCTCAAAGACGGCAAGATCCGACTGTAGAGCTGATCCGACAGTATGTACTTTTCGTCAACGGCTCCCTTATTCTCGAAAACTGCTTTGCTGATCGCTGTTTTGACAAACAGTCGTGCGAGAGCGTAGCCTGTTCGGGAGGCTTCAAGTTTCTTTTGTTTGCGGTCCTCACCCGAAACTCTCCGCAAGAGCTTGAGGCCAGGGCGGCGGCCGCGCCCGTCAGACAGGGCGCCTGCCATCGTGCTGGTTGTCGCATAACTCTGATCGAGCCGCGCAGCGAGAGCATCATAGCCGACAGGTTCACGAGCGGCCGCGACCGTGAGAACAGCATGCAGGCCCGCCAGGCTCAACGAAGGCTTGAAGGAATGCGCACGATAGCAGGCGGCGCAGAACTCTCGAAATTCAGCGCTTTCATAGTCAGGTGAGTGAAATGCGGAGAAGAAAAAGAAGAAGGCGTGCCCTCCGAAAATCTGTGAACACCATCCTGCAGTGGACACTACAGCATCATCTATATGTAAAAAATATGGAAAACAATTACAAATGAAATCTTATAAAATGGTTATAATCCAAAAATTAATTGTAATTGATACTTGAAAAAATCAGATGTTCGCGCGATACTAGTGTTCCGAGTCTGACACTTCCTACCTGTTCCCTCTGATTGCATCCAGCGTGTCGAGTGCGCGGCGTTCTCGGGTGAGGATGTCCTCTGCTGTCTTTGCCCACTTGAAGGGCTTTGG